>JAEHDK010000640.1 GCA_016880465.1 Micromonosporaceae bacterium | reverse complement strand
GGCCACCGACCGCCGCCCCACGAAGGGGGGACACCATGGAGAAGATCAAAGCCTGGCTGATGGACGGCCCGATCCTGCGCGCCGCGGTCATCATGCTGGCCATCGCTGCCGGCGCGTGGATCGTCGCTGTCGGCGGCACCGTCCACGACATCCGGGTGGGGCCGTGAGCGGGCACTACCCGGAGCCGGCGCTGTGCGTGTGCGGCCGGCTGCTCGACCGGTGCCGGTTCGGCCAGCTCGCCGGCGTGCCAGACGGTGTCACGCTCATCTCGGACCATGAACCGTACGACGTGCTGCCCGGCATCCCCGACGTGGGTGTGGCAGTCATTCCCCGCGAACCGCGCTAGAAGGAGAACCGAGTGAAGCTCACGCGCATCCGCAAAACCCGGCTCAGCAACGACACCAACTGCCCGGCGTTGTACCGCACCGACCGGGGCACCTACGTCGTGCAGGGCTGGCATGTCCAGATGGCCGACGGGGTACGCGACCTCGGACCCGGGGAGATCCTCGTCGAGATACCCGCCGACGTCATCGACGGCTGACAGCCCCGTTTAGACGTAGAGCTAAATCTGCGGCACGCCCGAGGCGGATAGTGTTTGACACTACGTGCCTCGGGCGTGTAGTGTTATACACATGCCGAGGCCTGGACCACGCAGACCACTTGTCGCGATCCGGCTTTCTATCGACGGCACCGCCTGGCTGGACAGCCGCGCCGCCGAAGAGGGCGTCGTCCGCAGCAACGGCGAGCCCAACCGCTCCGAGATGATCCGCCTCGCGCTGGCGTACGCCGCCGCGCACATGCCCAAAGGCTGGCGGCCTAAGCGCCCCGCCTAACCCCAAAGCTTCCCCGCGTCGAGCGCGCACAGCCGCAGCCCCGCGGGACAAACCGAAGGAGACACCATGAACGACCAGCCCAACGCCTACGAACTGGGCCGCCGCCACGGGTACGAGGCGGCGCGCGCCGAACTGCTGCGCATCCTCCGCGACCGGGGCAAGGCCGGCGACGACTTCCTGCCGTGGCTGTCCCTGATCGACCAACTCGACGAGCGGCGCGACCAGGCGCTCGGACTGACCGCGAAGGAGGACGGACGATGAACCGCACCGCACACCTCGCCAAGCTGCGCGCCGACCGCCGGCTCGTCCGCGGGTTCGTCGTCCTCGGCGTACTCGCCTCCCTCGGCGCGAATGCGATCGACTCCGCCACCGCACTCAACGCGGCCGTGGCCATGTGGCCGCCGGTCGCGCTGCTGTCCGTGCTGGAGATCCTGCCCCGCATCCCGATCGGCCGCTGGTATTCCACCCTCGGCCGGGTCGCCGCCACCCTCGCCGTAGCCGCGGCCGCCGGCTGGCTGTCCTACTCACACATGGCGTCGGTGGCCGCGTCGCACGGCGAGTCGGCACTCAACGCGCGGATCTGGCCGATCAGCATCGACGGTCTGATGGCGGTCGCCGCGATCGCGCTGGTAGAGATCGGCGCCCGGATCCGCACCCTCGAGTCGACGCAGCCCGTACCCGTGCACCCGGTTGCCGCTGTACTGGCTGAGCCATCCATCGCCCCGGTGTCCCCGGCACCCGTCGGTATGCGTATGGCCCCCGGTCCGCTCGGCATCATGACCGCCAAGCCGCTACCGCCTGCCCGCCGTGACGTACGCGCCATGCGGGTGCTGAGCCAGTCCTGAACGAACCGGCCCGTCGGTACAGACGAAGGAGAACTGATCATGGTGAGAGTGCAGTTATCCGCACCGAGGGGCGTCGGTCCCGACGGCGAGGGCTTCAACCGCTTCGTCGACATGCCGACGGTGCCGCGCGTCGGCGAGACCGTCGCGCTCGGCGAGCCGGACAGCGACGACGAGCGCACGTATCGGATCCACGGCGTTCACTGGTACCCGGACGCCCGCAACATCGACGTGTACATCGTGCTGCGCGACTAGCCGGGTACTGAGTAAGGAAGGATCGAAGCCATGAGGTTCACGATGGTCAAGCGCGCCGGCGAGGGCGGCCGGTTCGCCACGACGGCGTACGGCTGGATGGTCGGCGCGCGGGAGCCGCTGCGGTTGGGTGACCATACCGTCTACGGCGCCACGGTGGTCGGCGCGGCAGTGTCTGCCGACGGCGCCCGGGTGGAGCTCGAGCTCGAAGCGCCCGACGACGCGCTAGACGTGCTGGGCAACCGGTGGGCCGGTGCTTCCGGCACCGACGTGTGGACGGTGGCCGGTGGGGCGCTGTCCGGGTTCCGGCTGGTGACGCCGCGGGAAGGTTCGACGCCGTGACTGACCGTACGTTCATCGTCTCAGCGAACGACGCCGTGAAAGAGATCGACGACGACGGCGGCACCTTTACGTACGGCGACGCTTCCGGCCTCTTCGCTGACTTGCTGTTCGCCGGGTATCCGCTTATGCACGACGACTGCACCGCGTTGGACGGGACCATCGACCTACGCACCGATGGTACTAAGGTGATCGTGCACACCAGCGGGGCTGCGCCCCGCGAGCACGACATGGGTGAAGCGGCCGAGGTGTTTCTGGACTGGTACCGCGCAGCCTGCGCCGAGTAACGACGAAAGGCCGCCCGCACTCCCCAGCGGGTGTGGGGGCGGTTCTGTGTCTCGGGGTGTCAGAGTCCCTTCGCCGTCAGCCACGTCTGCGCGGCCTTCGCGTTGCCGCGCGGTTCGGCGTTCATCTCGGCTTTCGGATCGAGATCATGTGTCGGTCACTGGCTCCTATGCGGATCGCAGCTTCACGATCACGGCTACCAAGAGGCTCCTTACGGCCCGTCCAGGGATAAGTCGAGCCCATGTCGGCTGGAGCAAGTCTTACGCCAGGCGCGCGAGCAAGCTTGCGTAGGGCATCGTCGACCTCCGTACGGTTCAACCCCTTCAGGTGCTCGCGAAGGTCAGCCAAGCCAACCCAATGTCCAGCGGTCTCGGGCCGCAGGGCCTCATAAGCCCCAAGGATTCGATTCTCGGCCGCCGCCTCACGAGTCGCCGCGCCACCTCCGCCGGATCCCCTTCCACCCATCACCCCCACCTCGTCGGATAGCAACGAAACTCGGCCAATCCGGATACCTGCTCGGTTGGTGGGCGCCCGTAGACCAACACCAGCGACGGGGCGAGACGGCGAACCATCTCCGCGTACCCGGCAGGGAACAGCCCCCGCGCCTCCGAATCGCGCACTCCCACGGTCGAGACAGCCACGACCGAGTCCGGCTCGATGCCGACGAACGCGAACGGGTAGGACTCCGGCGTAGACCAGGACACTGTCGGGATCACCCGCACCCCGTGGAGCGACAGCCACGCCCCACACCAGCGGGACCGGTACACCTGCCACAGCTGCATGGCTAGCGGCATGTCCCGCCACAGGCTGAAGTCCGGCGTCAACGCCGAACCGACCGACTGGATACGGGACAGGCCACGTTCGGGTTTGGTCCATACGGTCTCGAACCGGTAGTCGTCGAGGAAGAAGTGCACCGCGTCGTCCGGCCCGGCTTTGGCTATCTCGGCGCGGGAGGTGTACGACACCAACCGAGCAGGTGTCCACTTCGTACCGGGCAGATCGGGTATGCCCCACTCGTTGCCACTCGGAAAGATCGCTCGACAGTTAAGCCGGTCGAAATTGCCTGGCAACTCGGCCCAGCGTCGGCTGCTCCGCGTGCCGTCAAGTCTAGTCTCCGGTAATACCCGCTCGGTTGGCGCGGCGGTCACCCCGGTCACAGCCCCTTCGCCGTCAGCCATGTCTGCGCGGCTTTGGCTGTCTTCGCGTTGCCGCATACGTGACGCTGGTACGCCCACGGCCGCAGCGCCGACGCGAACAGCTGGTCGGGGTCGGGTGGCGGTACGGGCGCCGGTTCGGTCAGCGGCGTGAAGACGGTGACATCGCCCTGCCGCGCCAACAGGGTCCCGTAGTCGGCGAACGACATCCAGAACCGGCCCGTCCGGCCGTCGCGGTTGGTTCCCCACTCACCCCACGAGTTCGTGTACCAAACCTGTTCCCGTTCGGCGTCGATCTCGTCGGCCTCGTACTCGTGGCCGCCGGCGATCGAGCCGGTCGGCCGGACGCGTCCGGACGCGTCGGGGTAGTACATGTCGCTGTACCAGAGGGTGCCGGTGATGTACGGCGTCACGCCCAAAGCTTTCAATGCGTCGTCGAGATTGAAGGTCCACCGGTAGCCGGAGATCTCACCGGCCGCAAGCAACGCCTTCGCGACCGCCAGACCCGACGATCCGGTGTCTTCCGGCGGGTACTCGCCCGGCCACTCGTCGATCCTGGTGGCGTCCGAGTACAACTGGACGGCGCCTGCCTCGCTCAGCCCGTACGTGTACACCGAGCCGACGGATCCGTAGTAGGGCTCGGTACCCATGCAGCCGATGCCGGCGTGGCCGGTGCACGAGCCCAGGTTGCCCTGGTCGAGTACCGGTATCCGTCGGGTGTGTTTGGCTGAGACGATCGACAGCCCGGACGTGTCGAAGGCGTACCCGCGGCTACGGGAGTCGTGGTTTACGTGCCGCTTCAGCCGCGGGTCGGTTGACGGGATGCGCTCCCGGACAATCGTGCGGGTCACCGGTACCACCGGGTGATGCCGACCGTACAGGTGGGACGGTTGATCCACCCGTACGGCAGCATGAACAGCCAGGTCACCGGTACGACTCCCGCACCGCCTTGACCGCCTCCGGTACGGGCTGCTTGTACGCCAGCACCGGCGGGGCGCCGACCATCAGCAGCCGTGCCAACGCGCGGGCGGCCTTGGCGAGCAGGCTGTCCCCGGTGCGGGTTTCGAGCCAGTGCACGACGAACGCGTACGCGGCCACACCCAAGCCGAACAGGGCCGCCTCAACGTACGTCTGGATCTGCGGGTCGATGTTGAACCCGCGCGCCGCGACGAACGCGACCACGGCGCCGATGACGACCTGCGCGCCGGTGCGCCACAGGAACAGGAACCGATCACGGAGCATGACAACCTCCTGGCTGTCGAGTGGGGTGAAAAGGGGTGAAGCAGTGCCCGGCCCGGTCACCCCTGGAACCGGGCCGGGCACGTTCGTGGAAATGTCGCTGGCCCGCGTTACGGTGACCGGATGGCGCTAGGGCCGGCGGCTGCGCCACACGAGCAGCACCCGCTGCCAGATGACCACCGCGAACACGGCGTGCAGCCCGAGCACCGTCAACACCAGCCACATTTCGTGGACGAAGAACGACGCGATCGACGACACGTACAGGCCGAGCAGCGCGCCGGCGTAGTAGGCCAGATGCCGCCCGACCGGCGTGTCCCGCCAATGCTGGCCGCGCAGGTACAGGCCCAGGAACACGGCCGTACCCAACGCCTCGACGCACATCAACGCCAGGAACACGGCCACCAGCACTATCACTGAGTCCCCCGTAGCGCGCGTTCAACTTCGTCGACGAAGCTGCGCGCCGCCCGCCGGTTCTCCGGGATGCGGGCCCTGGCCTCGTCCAACTTTTTGTACGCCGCCCGTTCCGCCCGTTCGGCTTCGGTGCTGCCCGGCCGTCTGCGCCACCACCGCCAGTTCATGTGTCCCCTCGTGGGCTCGGTCCCCACGCGCGCACCAGGGTCTCGAGAGTGCGCATGGCCTGCAACAGTTCCGCGTTCTGCCGCGCGAACAGGTCCGCCCGTTCGTCGGACGCCTCAGCGGCCGACTGCCACCGGCCGGCGGTGGTGTTGGCCTGGTCGACGAGGGCGCGGGCGGTGGAACGGGGCATCAGCCGGCCGGTGGCCAGCATCAACACGAACACGCCGAGCAGCCCGACCGCGCCGAGCTGCGCCCACGCCGAGCCAAACAGCTCCACCGGGTCAGCCGGTGCCGCCGCGCAGGGCTTGTTTGACCGCCTCCACGATGGCGGGCTGGTCGGCGGGGCCGAGCGGGTTGTCGGCGGCCACGACCGCGGCGGCGATGGCCTGGATCTGGTCGTCGGTAAGCCCCACCGGTGGCCGGTCGAGCAGATCGGCGAGCCGCGCCTGCACCGACGCGGTGTACGGCGGGGCCGCCCACTGCGCGAAGAACATGTGCCCGTGCAGGTCGGCGATCATGTGCGCGTAGCTGCGCTGCACACCGTCCGGGCCGGTGAACATGTCATCCAAGGTGGTCACGGGTTCCTCCGCTCCACTAGTGAGGGCCAGAAGCTGGTCTAGGGTTCCACGGAACGCGTTCGCGTCGCAGTTCGGCTGGCTGCCGATGATCGCGTTGGAGCCGTACTGCCAGATGGCCGGGGTGCGGCCGGAGTATGCCCGCCAGCCGGTGCCGCTGTCGCCGCCGCGGGCCGTGTACAGCTGCCGGAAGTCGCCGACCGCGTTGGGGCCGTAGTCGCTGGACCACAACGGATCCGAACCGCCGATCGTGTCGCCGTAGGCCCAGCGCGGCGCGTACAACACCACGAACCTGCCCGTCCGCCGGCGCAACAGCGCGCACATCTCCACGCCTACGTCCGGCTGCACTTCGTCGTACTTCCACCGTTCCAGGTCGACCTGCAGGATCCAGTGCGGCCATGTCCGCCACCACGGCGTCGCCGCGTCGAGGTAGGCCAGGAAGTAGTCGACCTGCTGCGCCACCGTTCCGTGACTCGAACTCGGGGTGCGCGGCACGATGTACGCGCCCAACACCGGGACACCGGCGGTACGCGCCCGGTTGAGGACCTCGCCGTAGTGGACGTGCCGGACGGTGATCCCTTCGGTGGCCTTGTGCGTCATGAACCGGATGCCGGTGGCGTACGCGGCGGCGATGTCCATCGGGCCCCGTGCCGCATCGAAGTCGGAACAGTCCCAGCCGTAGACGGTCATGGGCCGATCAGCTGCCGGTAGCGCGGACGACCGACAGCCGGCACGCGTCGATGTTCAACGCGCCGCCCGACGTTTGCAGGACGTTGACGATGACCGTGTCGCCCGCGGAGGCCAGGATGTGCTGCGACACGTTGATGTAGCCGATACCGCCGCCGGCGGGAGCGTTGGCTTCCTGCAGGCCGCCGGGAACGTCGACACCGTTCTGCTGGATGGCGATGACCCGCAGGCCGGTGGCGTTCGCGGCGAACGCGCCGCCGGCGGTGACCGCATACACGCCGGCTTCGGACACGGTGATGGTGGACGAGGTGGCGGCGAAGCCGGCCATGTTGTCAAACGTTTCGACGGTAAACGTGACCGCGGTGACCGTGTTGTTGGGGATCGACTGGGTAGAACCGCCCGGTCTGGTCGCGACCGCTCCGGGCGGGCCTTGCGCGAAGGTGATGCCGTCGCGAACCCCGGTGTTTAGGGTGGTCGTGTTCAACGGGTCCCGGTCAACCCACGTACGCGGGGTTGGTATCGCCACGGCTCACCTCCAACCTAGAACGGGATGACGGTCTCGTTGCTGATCAGCGGGCCGCCGGGCACGATGCGCGTCACCGTCAGGTTGTCGAACCGGAACACGGTCGGGTTGTTGGTGTTGCCGGTATCCCGGAACGACGCGGCGCGGAAGTCGCCGGGCGAGTCGATGGTGAAATCGGTGGCGGACAGAAGCCAGCTCCCCGGCTCCGACCCGGCCACCGGCCACGCCTTCGCCTGCACCGTCACCCCGGACGCCACTATCCCGGACGCCCGGACGCGGATGGTGAGCGAACTGGTCGACGTGGCACCGGGGATCGCGGTCTCGGCCGCGATCGTCGTGGGAGTGCCGGCCAGCACCCGCACCAGCTCGGCGGTGGCCGTGCCGGCAGGCTTCCACCGGACCGTCAGCCGGTACAGGTTGCTGGTGTCGACCATGCGGAAGTCGAAGAACGAGACGAGGTTCCCGCCGGCCACTGACCCGATGTTGTGGTCGGCGTCGATGCGGGCGTCCATGTCCACGATGCCGAACGGCAGGCTGATGCTGTGAGTGGCGCTCACCGCGGAGTGGGTCATGGTGCCGCGTACACCGTCAACAGCGAAGTCGGCGGCGGTGCCGCCGACGATCGACCATGTCTGGCCGGAGTCGGCGGTACCCCAGCCGTTGGACACGGAACGGCTGAAACTGTCCTGGCCGCCGCCCAGCCCCGCGCCTTCGGTTCCGACCAGCGGATAGGGCTGAACCACGCCGGGCACATCACCAAACACCGGGCCGGTATTCCACTCCACCCGGTGACCGGCCAGCGAAACGACCCGGCGGATACCTTCGATGTGGAACGTGTTCGTCCCGTCGGGTGCGTTGTCGGGCAGCCCGGACAGCGCCCACCGTTGGGACAGTTGCGCGCCGATGATCGCCCTGCGCCGGGTGACGTCCGTAGTCGAGCGAAGCTCGAACGCGAGGACCGGGGCGCGGTAGCGGGGCCGCGCGAACTCCCGCACCGTGAAAGCCGCCAGATTGGACGGGTCCGCATCGCACACAGTGTCCAGGTCGACGGTGCCGGCGTTCTCGGTCCACTCGCCGGTGGAGTCCGTGTTGACCGCATGGCCGGTGAACCCGGAAGGGGATGTCACGTCCATGACGTTGAGTGGCGGGTCGGTGCGGAACTGCAACGGCTGCTCCAACCATGTCAGATCGACGGTGCCAGCCAGCAGCGGGTTGTAGCGGCGCTGCCGGCCGTGGAATGTTATGCGGCCTTCGCGGGTGTAGACCAGGCCGTTGTCGGTGGCGGCAGCAGAGCGGATCAGCGGCCCGGGTTTCTGGCCGGCCAGCCGGGCTGGGGCCATCGCCCCGGACCCGCGGTCGAGCTCGAGGTCGTCGGTGGTCAGCCCGGCGTACTGCGCCAGAGTGGTGATCCGTTCGTCGACCCGTTGCCGGTCAAGGCCCTGCCAACCCATGGCGACCTGGGCGAGGAAGTCGGCATATGTGAACGCGTTGGCATCGCCGATATAGACCTGCACACCCGTGAGGTCGCCCTGAAAGAACGTATACGGCGCGTATAGTGCCGTGACCGAATTAGTCGCTGGTGGGGTGCCGGTCGGTGCCCCGATGTGCCGGTTACCGCTGACCCACATCTCCACCGTCGGCCCGGACGGGGTGTACTGGACCGCGATTGGTATCCATTGGTCCTGGAGCCAGCCGCCGCCGGTGATCACGCAGCTGTAGCCGGTGAAACTGCCGCTGGACAACTCGACGGAGAAGCCGTCCAAAGTTGACACGTTGAACGTGGTGAAGTCGGTTGGGTCTCCGGTGTTGAGCTCGAGCCGTACCGGGCCGACGCCGTGGCCGCCGGTGAACTTCCCGTATCCCGGCCGGACCCAAAAACACAACGTCAACACTTGGCCGCTGGGCAGCGGGATCCTGCCAGCAGGCCACGTCGCATAGCCGCGCACGTAGCGGCTGATGAACACGTTGGCGCCGTCAGTTTCGTAGCTGTGCTCGCACCGCATCGGCGAGATGTCGTCGCCGCGTATCGGCTCGCCCTGTTGGGGTAGCAGTTGGGCCAGACCTGTGGTTGGCAGGGTGAACACCGGGTCGTCGTCGATGACCGCGGCGTTCAGCGGTGCGCCGCCCGTCGCCACGTCTATGAACGGGCTCGCAGCCTCGCTCATCGGATAGTGGACCTTGAGTGCCGATCCGCCGTTGTACCGAATGTGCTCGCCGAGGGTGGAGAGGAACGACCGCGCATTGTCGAGCCGGCCCATCCGGTCGATGCCGGTCACGGTGATGGTCTGCGACCTCGGCACGGTGGCGTCGGACTTGGCCCAATCCTGCGCTTCGGGAAACTGGATGAACCCGTCGAACAGGTTGAACTCTTGCTCGCCCGCGACGTCGGTGACGACGATTCGGCGGCCGGACAACACGAACGGTGCGTACGGCGAGAACGGGTTCCCCGGCGTCAACGCTTGATCTTCGTTTCTCAGGTTCATCTGAACCTCGGACCACCCGACCACGTCGACATGCGTCAGCCGACCCTCAGTGATAAGGATGGCCCCGTCGACCCTGGACGTGACATCTGTCAGCGGGAGGGTGCGGTCGTTCGGGTCGCGGGTGAACCCGATGTACACCTTCCACGATTCGTACGGCTGGACGGCCATCAGCTGGCCGGCATCGCGAACAGCGTCGATAGGGTCCGCTTACCGGACTGCAGCCCGTACCGCTGCACCGACTCGGCGACCTGCCGGCCGTCCGGGGTCACGATCACCTGCCGTAGCTCGATCACCGTCGAACCGCCGCCGACACTGCCCAATTGCCGCGGCGTCCGCCCCGCCCCGCCGGACAGCGGGTAGATCGTGTCCCCGTACAGGATCTCCGGGCCGCGCTCGCCGACGAGCGCCGGATATCGGGGGTCACGGGTACCGCCCTCGGCGAACGCCTGATGCAGGTTGATGCCCTTACCGCCGATCACACCCTTGATGCCGACGTCGGACACGTGCACCTTCACGTACGCGTCGACGGTCTTGCCGTTCAGTTTGTCCAGCGTGGCGCGGACACCGTCGGCGAACTCGTCGAACTTCGCCGACGCTTCCTTCAGCTTCGGGCCGAGGCCGGGGATCCATCCGAACGCGGTGGTCGCCGCGTGCAGCATCGTCTGCATGGTGCCCAGCCACATATCGACGAGGAACCGCAACGCGTCGACGACATGCGCGAACGCCCACACGAGGCCCTCGATCACCCCGGCCAGGATCTTGATGGTGCCGACCAGCGAGCCGGCCATGATCGGGATCACGACGTCGGCGATGAACCGGCCGAACTTCTCCAGCCCCTCTCTGTTGTCTTTGATCGTTTTGACGATGTCGTGCCACGCGTCCTTGAGCACCGGAAGGACCTTTTCGCCCATCTCCTTCAGCGACTTCATCAGCCGGTCGGGCACGTCGGAGCCTTTGAAGATGTCGCCGATCTGCCCGGCGCCCTTCTTCAGCCCCTCCAGCACCTTCGGCACATTCTGGCCGGCGAAGTCAACAAACTTCTTCAACGCCGGGATAGCCGGCTCCATGAACGTGGCCAGCGCTTGGCCGGCGTTGTCCTTGAACGTCGACCAGACACCCTCCAGGGTGGCGGACTGGCGGGTCATCATCCCCGACAGCCGCTTCAGCGCAGGCGAGGCGCGCTGCTCGATCGCCGTGAACATCGTCTCCGCGCCGACCTTGCGCTGCTCGACGAGTTTCATCGCACCGGCGACGTCGGTCTTCAGCACCCCGGCCAACGTTTCCCAAGCGGGGATGCCGGCCTCGGTGAGCTGCAGCATCTCCTCGGCGGTGACCTTGGTTTTCTGCCGCATCTGCGTCAGCGCCGTCACGGCGCGTTCGATGCCTTCCGCGCCAGTGCCCATGCCGGCGGTCGCGTCCCCGAGCACGGTCAGCAGCGGGATGACGTGGCTGGCCTGGGTGCCGACGGCGAGGAGCCGGGACGCGGCGGTGCGCAGCTGCGGCATCTCGAACGGTGTCGCCGCGGCGAACTTCATCAGGTCGGCTAGGAACAGTTTCGCTTTCTGCGCGGAGCCGAGGATGACCTCGAACGACACGGCCGCCGTCTCGTTCGCCGCAGCCAACTTGATCCCGAACGCGCCGGCAGCTGCCGCGGCGGACGCCAGGGCGACCCCAGCAACGACAGAGATGTTGCGCAGCCAGCCGGAGACGGAGACGAGCTTCTCGCGCAGCCCTTCCATGTGGTGGGTGTTCGCCATGGTCGTGGACTGCAGCCGCCGGCCCGGCGTCTCCGCGGACCCGAGCGCCCTACCGAATTCCTTCGCGTCCGCGGTGGCGCCGTCGAGCCGCCGGCCCAACGTGCCGAGCGTCCTCTCTAGCCGCTCGAGCACGCCGGACAGTTGGTCGTTGCCGTGCAAATTCCACGACAGGGGGGAGGTCACTGGTCACCCCCGAGCCGGCGTTCGATGTGTAGGCGCAGGCTCAGCCAGTCCCGCTGGGTCAGGGCGTCGTACTCGGCTCGGGTGTATCCGTAGAACTCGGCGAACCCGGGGAACCAGGACTCGCGGGGGTCAACGCTTTTCCCATCTCCTCCATCGCCTCGTTGAACGCGGCCAGGTGGGCGATGACGGTTTTGAGTGGCGGGCCGTCGTAGTCGGAGAACTTGAGGTCCGGGTCGTTGCGCCGTTCGACCGTCCAGAACAATGCGCGGATCGCGTCGCCGTCCAGGTTGGCCACCCCGTCGACCAGCTGCATGTAGGACAGGCCGGTGCGCTGCTTGACTTGGGACAGTTCCCAGCCGGTGAACTCGGTCGGGTCGACGTCCCAGTCGGTGCCTTTCCACGGGACGATCCACGTCATTTCAGGGTCCTCAACACTTCGGTGACGGCCGCCTCGACCTTGCGGCGCACGGCCTGGCGGTGACGGATGATCGGCTTGTCGAACGCACCCGGCGGGGTGAACGTCTGCTGCACCCACCGGTCCCGGTGCCCCCACACTGGGTGGCGGACTCGGCCCCGGTTGATGTGCGCTGGCATTTTCCGCTGCGACCGCGGCAACATCGACGCGTCGATGGAAATGCGGGCGCCGATACGGCGCCCGGTGTAGTTGACCTTCGATTTGATCGACCTCGCGGACGCGGCGCGTAGGCCGTGGGTTCCGCGGTTGCGTTTGTGGTGCGCCATGAAGAACGCCTCACGCCGCGCCGTCCCCCGGCCTGAGACGCCACGGGACTCGACGGCCAGGAAGTTGCGTTTCTGCTCGGCGACGATCGTCTTCAACTCCGCCTGAATGACCTTGGTCAGCGCCTTACGGACCGCGGCGCCGTCCTTGCCGGCCTTACGGAACTCGCCGGCGAGTTGTCGGAAATCCGACCCGCCGTTACTGGTGATGTCCATGCGCTGCCACCCTGTGCCGGTGGACCCCCAACAGATCGACCAACCGGAACTGCCGGAACCGGTCTACGTGCCGCCGAAGCGGCGGATGGGCACCGGCACCGTTGTGGTTCTGGTCGCCGTCGGCGTGTGCGCCATCTCCGGGATCATCGGCGCGATCGTCTCGCTTGGCGGCAGCGATGAACCGGCCACGACGCAGCCGGCCGTCCGGTCGACTGTGGCCGCTGACGCGCTCAACTTCCTGCGCGCCACGTACCAGGGCACGTCGAAGGCCGGCTACCTCGACCTGGTGACAGGCGTCGACGACGCGAACTCGACACTGACCGTGCACACCAAACTCGCCGCCGACGCTCAGGAGCCGGCGCTGTCGATGTGTCGGGTACTCGCCACCCACACCGTGGACTGGCCGATCCGGATTCTCGACGGGACAGACAGCATCCTGGTCAGCCGCCGCGGTGCCGGACAGCCGTGCGAGTGGCGACGCTAGAACGTCGAATCGAGGTTTTCGCACATCAGCTGGATGGCCGGCAGCACGCCGGCCGGGTCGCCGTACGCGACGACGGTGGTCTTGTTGTCCAGGCTTTCGGGGCCGGTGACGTTGATCGCCGACGGCATCAGCTTGGCCTGCGGGAAGATCACCGACACTTTGCCGAACTGGGTGGACCCGGCGTCGATCTTCCCGACCCACGACAATTCGAGCGCGGCCGTGGTGTACGCGGCGTAGATGTCGTAAATCTGGGTGCGGGACTGGAACTCCAGGTCCAGGTCGGCGGAGAACTGCTGGAAACCGTTGCCGGCGAGGATCTGCTCGGACTTGGTGCCAGCGCCGCCGGAGAAGAACCCGTCCGTACGCAACGGCAGGGTGCCTTTGACGGACACGCCGCGGCAGCCGGCGATCTCCGTCCCACCCGCCACCGACACGACGGATGATGCGACGGACGGGGTGCCGCCCAGTTTGGCGGAGAAGCAGTTGAACCGCAGCGGCTCGTTCGACGTCGCGCCGACGCCGGTGGTGTAGACCGCGGACGCGAGCGCGGTGCCGGTGACTTCGTTCCAGCCGTCAAGGGTGAACTTCAACTTTAAGAGCTCGTTGCGGGCCTGCGACAACTCCCACTGTGTGATCTTGCAGCCGTTGATGGTGAACGCCCGGTTCGTGCCCGTCGCCGTCGCCTCCGGGAACCCGAACTGCACCGTCAGCGACTTGCCGGCCGGGTCGCCGTTCCAGAACGCCGACCGGTAGAACGAGCCGGACAGCAGCACCGGCGCGGCCAGCGCGGAGCCGACCATCTGCTTGTAGATCAGGTCGAGGCCGCGGGTGCCGACATTCAATTCGACCTCGCGGGTGACCTGCTGCGCGACCGTCACGGTCCGGTCGATCGTCGGGACGAGGACGCAGCCGCCGAGCCCCTCGTCGACCAGCGACATGAGCTGCAGCCCGTCGCCGCCGACGGTGACGTGCTTGGCGAAGTGGTCGACCGTCACCGGGGTACCGGCGGTGACCTCGTTCTTGAAGCCGAATTGCGAGCAGAGCCCGCTGCCGACAGCCATCTGTTACTCCTCGGTTGTCTTGCGGGTCCGCTTGACGGTTTCGTTGCGCCACTGCGTCTTCGGCCACGCCCGCACCTGGTCGGTGCCCGGGTCGATGATGTAGCAGTCGTCGTGTTCCTCGGCGACGCCGGGGACGTCGATGATGCAGTCCGGTTCGACGTCGCGGCCGAGCACCGCCGAGAACACGGGCTGGGCTCCGATGTAGCGCAGCCGCACGACGTCCGGCATGGTTCCTCCTACAGGCGGGTCTGGACGCGGATCGTGAACACCATGACCACCGCGGCGCCGTCGTCGGTTTGGACCTGGCCGAACTGCCCGGACAACAACTCGGCCCACATCAACTGCGGGACGCCGAGCGTCTGGCCGCGCAGCGCTGTGCAGGCGGCGTCGAGCAGTGTCTGCGCGGTGCGGCGGCAGGTGCGCATGTCTGTGTCGCCGCGCCACACCCACACGCAGCAGGGGACGTCGATAACCTCGTCCCGTTCGGCGACGGATGGGCCGCCGGCGGTGGCCCACACCTGCGACACGTTGGTGGTGGACTCGAACTGGTCGCCGAGCACATCGTCGAGCGCACCGACCCACACTTCTTGCAGCCGGTCCCGGGCGCCGGCGGGTGGGCCGTCGGAGATCAGCAGCGTCTCGGCGGCAACCAGCGCGGCCAGTGTCGCGTCGGCGGCGAGGGTGTCGTAGATGGCGTCGAGGACGTCGGCGAACAAGGACTGGGTGGTCATCCGATGCCGGACCCGTACGGCGACCGCAGCAATTCGGCGGCCCGGTTCGGGATTGCGAACCCGGCCCCGGGCGCCAGCGGATCCGCGCCGGGTGTCTGCCGGCCGGAGCCGTACTGGAGCCTCCAGTTGTGCTGGGCGATGATCATCCCGCCGAGTTTGTACGACTCCGGCAGCGGCGACTGCCCGGCTCGGTAGACGACGGTGTACTCGTAGCTGTAGCCGTAGCGCAGGTAGATGGCACCGAGGTCGGTGTCGACCCGGTATGCGTCCGACGCCAACACCGATCCCAGGTACGGGGTGATCGACGTGACGGAGATCAGCGGCTGCTTACGGGGCACGATCACGTCGCCGTCGGTGCAGTGCGTCTCCGTGAACGTCTGCGGCGACACAGGGCCGCCGATCATCCGTTCCACCGTGTCGGTGACTGCGGCGAGGTAAACCCGGATCTCGTTGTCGTTGACCGTGGTCGTGGTGTTCGTTTGGACCTTGAACTCCTGCACGGAGGCCACGAGGACCCGTACCGCGTCGACCATGATCTGGTCTGTTTCGACCCCGACCACAGTGCCGCTGGCCGTCCACACGATCGACCAGATACCGGCCGCGTCCGGTGTGACCGGTGCGGTGTACAGACCGCCGGCGCCGGTGTTCGTGACGGTCGGCGCCGGGCTGACAAGGGTGCCGTCCGGCTTCGTCACCGCGACGATGACGGTCGGGGTGTTCACCGGGGTTCCGGCCGAGTTTTTAACCACCGTGGACAAGGTGACCAGGTCGCCAACGTCGTAGCTCACGCATCACCCCCGGCGCTGGATGGTGTGAGACGGGCGGCTGCCGAACCTGCAGCCAGCTCGCTGGCGGCGGACCGACCGGATTGGGTGCCGCTGGCGGTGAGGGGTTCGAACTGCGCCGACAAGCTCGACGGGGTGAGTGTTCCGGTGTCGGCGGCGACCGGGGCCAGCCCAACCCATGGCGGCTGGGCGAACCTGCCGCGCCGCGACAGAACCCCAATCCGCGAACGGGTCCGCCTGAACGTTGGCGGGTAGGTCGGCGGGACAACTTGCGGCCGTGGCGGCTGCCACCATGTCCGCCGGCGCAGCCCCGATACTGGGCGGACCCGACGGGCGGGACGCGGGCAGTACGGCGCGGCGGGCGGAGAGGTGAGGAACATGCCCGGCCGCGTCTGCACGGCGGGGCGCCGCCGTCGCGTGAGCGCGTCGGGAACGTGCGGGGTTTCCGCTGCGACGGCCCCGACCAGCGGAACCAGGTAGAACCGGCCGCGGCGCTGGAACAGGACCCGGACCCGTTCCCGGATCCACTGCGGCGGATACGCCGGTGGGGTTTCGACCACCTGGCTGATCGGGTAGGTCAGGAACCGGCCACGCCGGGAAGGTCCTACCTTCGCGCGCTCCCGCGGCAACCACGGCACCGGCTGGGACGCGGCGGCGGGGGCGGCGAAGAAGCGGCCACGGCGGGCTGCGGCCGGCTTGACCCGGGCCCGGATGAATGGCGGAGGGAAGGCCGGCGGCACCGGTGCGTCGGCGGCCGGTACGAACGGGAAGAAGTCTCCCCGCCGCGATCTGGGGTAGCGCCACCGGCGGGACATGCGCTACCCCCGGACGCCTAGTCGACCACCCCTTATTCCTCCCACTCGACCGAGAGGACGAGCTTGTGAGAGGCGGGTAGCGCGTTGGTGCGGTTGAAGAACGCGAACCCGTCCGTCGTGCCGGCCGCGAAGATCGCCTCTTCGAGCAGTTCGAACGGCAGATCGACACCGGACTGGGAGTTGAACGCCACCTTGTAGAAGTCCGGCGACGTCACCGTCGGCGGGGTCGCGTAGGTGGTGTGGAACAGGCACGAGGCGGTCGGCGAGTTGGGGTCCAGTTTCGCGCCGGTCACCGAGCCGCCGGGGGTGGTGCCGGCGTTGGTGATCCGGGCGACGCCGAGCTCCAGCTGTTGGCTGGTGGGCACGCCGGCGCCGGCGAGGACCCCGACGGTGACCCGGCGGAGTTTGCCTCCCGAGCCGGCGACCGGCCGCAGCCAGCCGAAGGCGGTGTCACCGGCGAGGGCCGCCGACGACTCGACGGTGGCGGTGTAGCGGGCCATGAGGTCCCTTTCAGAAGAAGCTGCTGTACATGGACTCGAACCGGGGTGCCATGTCTGGCGGCGCCGCCGGCGCCGCGGGGATCTCGGTGGACAGCGGTGACTGGCGGAACCGCGCCCGGCTGCTCGGCCCCTTGCCGGGCTGGTTCTGGGTGCCCAGTACCGCCAGTCCGGTGGTGGCGCGCAACCGCACAAAGACGGTGCAGCCGCACTCGCTGATCGAATCGGTTTCGCTGTACACCGGGGCGGCGGCGGATTGGCCGTCGGTGACCAGCGCGTCGAGGGTCATGTACCCGGAGTCGTTGCCGACGGTAGTGCCGCTGACCTGCCGGGTAGTTGTTGCTGCGAACGTCACACCAGCGGCGGTGATGGCCTGCGCGGACGGTGTACCGGTGGAGTCGGTGTCTTTCGAGCTGTACGCCAACACCATGTCGCCGGGCATGAGGCCGAGGTCGGCGCCGCCGGTAACCGACCAGCCGGTGCCGTGGGTGGCGTCCGACCCGGTGGTGCCCGAACTGAACTCCCACACCGCGGACTTGTCTTTGGTGTAGGTGTACATCCGGCCAACGCACGAGTCGCCGCCGGTGGTGTTGATGGTGACCGTGCCCGCCTCGGTGCCGGTGAGGACGCGGAAGAACACCGCGGAGCGGGTCTGGCCGACGTCGGGGCCAAGGGCCCCGGTGCCGCCCTGCCCGTTCGGGCCGGTAACCCAATCCGCGACCACCGCGTCGATGGTGGTGGTTTCCGGTTTGGCGACCACATGGATCACGGCCAACATTCCGCCGGCAATCCCGGACGGATACCCCGGCGACACCGATGTAGTTCCGGTCGCTTGGGTAGCCGAGTTGGCGAAAGCGATAGGCACCGGTCACCCCGTTCGACAGGCACCGGTCAGGGGGTGCAGCCCTCCCCGTGGTCGAGCGGCATACCGATCTGCGCGTCGGGGTGGTCGATGACGGACTGCCACACGTCGGCCAGGCCCTGCCGTGCCGTGGCGTTCTGCGACTCGTAGGACACGGTCAGGCCGGCGTAGTCGACGCCTTCCAGGCTGACGACCCGGGTCCCAAGACCGCCCACCAGGCAGCCCTGCTCTACGAGGTAGCTGGCCGGGGTCAGCTCGTTGGTGAGTACCCGCGGCGCGCAGTACGTGGTCATCGTGACGAACATGGTGTCCCGCAGCGCGATACCCACGACGTCGTTGGTGAACCCGACGTATGCGCATCCCGAGAGGTCCGGCATGGCGACGCCTTTCTAGTTGAGGCTTTCGAGGGTGTACTCGTGGACCTGGATGCTGTTGCTGGCCGATGCGACCGACCAGGTGGCGAACAGGTCGACGACCTGTGCGGCGGTGGAGTCGAAGTTCGAGCCGACCGCGGGGGCGGACACGGGCAGGCTGGACGTCACCGCGATGTTCGCGGTGGCGCCGAGCGCCTCGGTCTGGAACTGGCCGATGCCCATGAGGTTCGCCGACGCGCCGATCGCGCGGCAGGTCATCATCGCATCCATGATGAACGTGACGTTCGTGTGCGCGGTCGTGGAGATCGCGATCGCGCCGCCCGAGAAGACTGCGGTGTTGCCGAACCGGACCTCGAACGTCAGGTTTCCCGGCGTGGTGACAACGTTGGAGATTCTGCCCTTGGCGGTGACCCGTAGCACTTTGCCGATGGACATGTAGTTCGCTGGGAGGGTGAACTTCGCTGCCGCCGGAAGGATCGACGTCGCCGTGGTGGTGTTCGACAACGCGGTGCCGTCGACCTGCGCCGAGATCAGCGTTTCCTGCCACGTCTGCAGACTCACGTCACACCCCCGTCACTTTCACGTAATGAGCTGGCCGGCGGTGACCTGGCCGCAGCATGCGGTCATGCCGGTGGCGGCCCACCGGTTGTTGTTCTTCGTGACGCCGTTGCCGGTCAGGACTGGCGAGAACTGGTGGTCCAGGCCCAGCCGGGCGTTGCGCAGCGTCCCGGTCGTGCCGGGGCCGCCCTGCATCTGGAATGTGATGTTCCCGCCGTCGCCGTAGCAGTCGATGACGTCGACGTTCTTCGACGCCCCGCCGCCGGTGATGATCAGCGCGGTGCCGCCGCGAGTCGAGTCGGCCTCGACGGTGAGCGGGTCGCCGGGGCAGCAGCGCGAGTCGAGATAGCAGCGCAGCAGCAGACAGCCGCCGTCGGCCTGCCCGTCCGAATCGACCTGCACACAGTCGTTGTGCGAGCCGGTGGAACGCAGCAGCCGGCCGAACAGGCACTCCTCGAACACCGCCGAGTACCCGCCGAGCCCCGGATAGTCACCGGCCTCCGGCTTCACGAACGCGTTGTCCGTTCCGCCGTCGAAGATGGTCCGGTAGGCACGGATCCCGCCCGCGCCGTACATGGTCAGCACCTTGGTGGCGGGTGAGCGGGCCACGATACGGCAGTTGTTCAGCGTCAGCAGCTTGCCGAGGCTGGCGGTGTGTTTTACCGTGTACGACGCGCTGGCGGCGGTCGGTGTACCGACGACCATGCTGTTCCACAACGTCACATGGTGCTTCACGTTCAACGAACCGGCGGCGACCCGGACGGATTCGAACTCCTGCCCGTCCCGGGTGGTGGCAATGCTGCCGATGTCGGTCAACGGCCCCGACGGGCCGATCAGGTCCCGTCGGATCTGGTCGCCGTGCGTGAACCCGGACGGCGTCACGGGAACGTCGAGCACAGACCGGACCACGTTGTTTTGGCTGTCCCGCCCTTCGACGATCAGCCGTTCGCTCATGCCGACGGCATCGTCCCGGACAACGTCATCCCAGCGACGGTCAGGGCCACGCCGGTGCGTTCCCACTTCGCCGACGTGATCGTAAACGTGTCCCGCCGGGTGATTGCCAGGGTGACGTGCACCGGGTTGCCGGTCGAGTCGGTGCCGTCCAGCACCAGCGTCTCCGCGGAGTTGTCCGGGTCCACCGCAACAACCTGTACCACGACAGGTTCGCCGGGCAGGTACGAGTCACGGTCCGGGATCAGGGTGACAACGGGGGTGGCCATCGGGGCTCCTAGGATTCGGTTTTGCGGGGACGTCCCGGGCCGCGTTTCTCGGCGGCCGGTTCGATCGCCTTCTCTTCGCCGAAGTCGACGACCGGCGAGGCGAGCCCGCCGGCGCACAGCTGGGCGCCTTCCTCGTCGGAGCACTCCAGCACCCCGCCGACGCGCGGCCACTCCTGCCCCGACCGGGTGCCGGAAATCCCGACCTTCATCCGTACCTTCACAGTAGCCCCTCGTATGCCTGCTCCCAGAGCTTCCAGCCGCGGGAGATGTCCCAGTTGCGGGCGTGTTCGCGGGCCTTGGCGCCCATCTCGGTGCGCATCGCCTCGTCGTTGGCGAGCTCGCGCAGCCGCTTGTACCATTCGTGTTCGCGGCGGATCAGGTAGCCGGTGACACCGTCGATGACGAAGTCCCGGTACGCCGGCACGTCGGAGGCGAGGACCGGGATGCCGAGCGCCGAGTACTCGAGCGCCTTGGCGTGCGACTTGGACGTGTCGAACACGGTGCCGGTCAGCGGCGCCAACCCGATGTCGAAGTCGAACGCCCGGTAGTACGTCATCGGGTCTTTGATCCAGCGGGTGAACCGGGCCGGGTGGCCGATGGTCTCCGAGTAGTCGGTGCCGAGTAGGTGCAGTTCGACGTTCGGGTGGTGGCGCAGGAACCTTCGCACCTGGCCGGCGACCATGTGCATGTCGGCGGCGTGGGATGCGCCGCCGGACCAGCCGACCACCAGACGGTCCCGCCGGGGCCGTTGCAGGTCGAAGATCTCGGCCGGCACACAGTTCGGCAGGACCGCCACGTTCGGGTTGTGTACCCGCATCACGTCGGCCAGCGGTTCGGTGGTGACGGTGACCAGGTCGGCGACCTGCGCGGCGTGGATGACTGTGTCCTGCGGCACCGGCTTGGAGTACACCCGATGCGCCATCGCGTTGACCGGGTCGACGGTGAACACGTCGTCGTCGATCTCGTATACCAGCCGGGACGTGATCTTCAGCCGGCGCCAGATCGGCAGCGCGTCGTGTTTGTCCATCCGCTGCCCGACGATGATCGGATAGCCGCGGGCTTCTTCGGTCCAGCCGCATTCGATCCGCACGTCGTGACCGTGTTTCGCCAACTCGCCGAGCGGGCGTTTGATGCGCCAGTCGCCGCATCCGGAGTCGTCGTGGAAGCCGAATATCTTCACCTTCAGCTCCCGGCGAAGTGGTAGTCGACCGTCACCGCCGGGACGAACACCCATCCGGCGCCGAGACGCAGCCACGACTGGACCGCGGCCCAGTCCGGTGCGTGGGTGTCGCCGTCTATGGATGTCGGCAGCGGCCAGCGGCCGAATTCCGTCAGCATCCCGGCGCGGTGCATCAGCATCGACGTGTCGATAGCACCGTAGGCGGGGGGCGCGGAGCCGATCAGCGTTCCTTGCGGGTGGGTGACCATCATCGAATAGGCGAAGTGCGCGTCCGGGTTGGCGTCGAGCGCTTCGGCGAGCAGCCGCAGATGGTCGGGCCGGTAGGCGTTGTCGTCGTCGAGGTAGGCGATGTACTCCCCGGACGCGTGATTATCGGCGTGGTTGCGGGGCCGGCTGCCGTAGTCGACCAGCCCACGCGGATACGTCGCATGCTCCGCGAGCTCGAGGTATGTGACCGGCTCCCCGGCGAGTTTGGCGCGCAGATACGGGTCCGGGCCGTCGGACACCACGATGTGTTCGACCTTCGGCCATGTCTGCGCCTTGACGGACGGGATGCACCGGTCGACCAGGTGGTTGTGCCGCAGCCACGTCGGGGTGATCACCGAGACGAGCGTCACCCGACCGGCACCGCCTCGCGGACCATGGCCGCCACCTCGCGCGCGGCCGCGGGCGCGGCTCCCAGTTTGCCGGACAGGATCCGGATCACCCGTTCGCCCGGCCGGATCAGGGTTGGCCGTTCGTCGGTGGCTTCGACGTCCGGCAGCACCACGCGGACGGTGAACATCGACCCGCAGTACTCCGGCATCCCGACCCCGCGTAGGAACCCGCGGGCGGTTTGCAGCATGGCCTGGACGCGGGTGTGTGCGGTGCGGACCACGCCGCAGTCAAGCAGCGACAGGAGGTGCTCGGGGATCTCCGGGGCGCGGCCGACGTTGGCGGCGTGGACGCTGTTCACCACGTCGTACAGCAGATGCATGTCGGTGCCGGGCAGCGGGTCGATGCAGCCGAACGGGCCGTCGATGCACACGACGCTGTGTCCTGCGAAATGGACGCCGAGCCGGATCAGGGCGACCTCGCACACCTCGTACCGCAACGACTCAGGCCAGCCCTGCCCGTACGTGGCCAGGACTGTGATGTCGAAGTCTGGCGCGTCGCAGAACCGACGGCCGAGATGCAGGCGGACGCCGCGCAGTTCGCCATGGAGCTGGGTTCGTACGGCGTTCAGGTCTATCAGCGACTCGGGCACCTGCCCGCACAGCGCCACATCGGAGCGGACGACCGGTGGCCGCCATGTCCGGTACGGCAATCCGTGCAGTGTGCAGAAGTTGAGGAACTGCTCCGGGCTAGTCAGGCTTCCCTGCTTGGGGATGACGTAGAAGTGCCGGCCCGGAACCACGGCATCAGGGAACCGTTCGGCGAACTCGGCCGCCTGGGTGGCCATGCCGTTGTAAGGGCTGCGCGGGTAGTGGTAGCCCATGTGCAGTCGGGCGCAGTTCGCCATGCTGGCGCCGTGCATGATGTCGCTGTGCCGGTCGAACAGATCGACCTCGTGACCTTTACGGGCCAGCTCGACCGCGGTAGTGGCCCCGAACAGCCCGGCGCCGACGACAGCGACCCTCACCGACCGAACCAGCCCGGATCAACCATGGTGACCGTCCCGTCATCGTCGCGGCGATAGGAAGGATCCATCTCTGTCGTGCCGTCCGGCGCATCCGGCGCCTCGATGTGGAAGACCACCTGCGCGGTGGGTTCAACGTCGTTCGGCAGCCGCTCGAACGCGACACCCACGATGCGACGGTCGCCGAGCGCGAACAGCTGTTCCAGCAACTCGCGGGAGACCCGCATGGTTACCTTCACCACTCACCCGGCCCGTAGATCGCCATGGTGTCGATCAGTCGCGGTGGCGGAGCCCACGCGTCGAGGGCTTCACGCACGCCGGGGCAGGTGTCTTCGTCGTAATCGTGGCACGCCAACGTTCCGTCTTCGCGGAGCAGTTTGCGAGCCCATTCCACGTCGTGGGCGACCATGGCGGCGGCGTGGTCCCCGTCGATCCACACCAGGTCGAATGTGCGACTTTCTTCGACGAGCCTCGGCAGTGCGGCACGGCTGTCCTCGCGCAGGATTCCGACCGTCACCTGGTAGTAGGAGAGGTTGGCGACCATCTGCCCGTACGAGTTGAGCCAGGTGTGCGGGTCGACCGCGGTCACCCGGCCGCCGGCCAGGGCCATGACGACCGCCGAATAGCCGAACGCCGAGCCGACCTCAAGCACATCCTTGTCCTTGGCGAGCCGGCGCAGTTCGTCGGTTTCGGCCTCGGTGAGGGACGTGCTGATAGCCGGACCGACGCCAGGGGCCAGATCGCGCCATGGCAGCCTCATCATCTGACGGCCCCGCTTTCCGGCTCCAGTTCGGCGATCCTCTGCTGAAGCTTCGCTACGCGGTGGTGGAGACCGGCCATGGCCCTGGTCAGTCCCTCTACCTGGCCATTCAGGCTGCGGACCTCGAGATGAAGGCGCTCATTTTCTTGCCTGAGCGTTTCATCAGCGACGTACGTCACTTGCCGCCCCGACCACCCTTGCGGATGGTTCCCTGCCCCGCGCCGGTGCCGTACGGGTTCGAGGTACCGGAGACTGGGTGGTTGGTCGGAGCCCGCTCGTACGAGGCGATCTGCGACTCCGCCGTCGTGCCCGCGGCTGGGACCGCATCCACGTTCTTGGCCATACCGACGGTGTAGTTGTCCGGACCCTGAACGCCGCGCTTCTCAGGAGCGAAGCTGGCTGACGTGATAGCCATTGAGGGTTGTCCCTTCGGGGAGGGGAAGACTGGGCGGGTGTTTCTACCCGCCCAGCCGAAGTCGATCTAGGTAGCCGGTCCCTTGTAGGTTTTGAGAGCGCCTGTCAAATCCACAAGCGCGCCGTCTCCGCGCAGCACCGCACGGTAGGCGACCATGTCGCTGTCGAACAGGAAATCGTCGGAACGTTCGAACCGGATCCCGCCGACCATGCGGACGAAGAACTGGCTGAAGTCCCCGAACGCGACCGACTGCGCGCCTGTGGCCACGGCCGGCATGAACGGGTCAGTGACCAGCGGCTTGCCGAGCAGCAGGTCCGGTGCACCCACCTGCATCGACGGCTGCCAGATCGGCTGCCCGGTGGTGTCCCGCAGTTTCCGCAACGAACCGACGGTCGCATCCCGCATGATCCAGTAGCAGGAGCGGGACGACCGGTACGGCGAGATCACCGAATACATCAGGTCGACCAGGTCGACGTACTGCGGTGCGCCGCCCTGGCCGGTGGTGGTGCCGGTGACGCCGATAGTCGCCGAAGTCATGAACCCCGTCGGCTGCGACGTGCCCGTGCCGGTGACCAGGTCGGAACCGAACTTGTTGCCCAATGCCCGGCCTGCCTGCATGGCGAGGTAGCCCTGCAGGTCGACGCCGGTGTCGTCGACGAGCTCGCGGGACACCCGGCCGGTCCAGCCGAACTTGTAGGCGCCGAGGGTGACCAGGCCGAACGCCGGGTCGCCGGATGGAAGGACCGCCGCTTCGGCTGCGGACGCGGCGGTGCCGTGCGCAGTCGTCTTCGGGATCTGCAGGTTCTCACCCGACGACGTGTTGAGCACCGTCGGGTTGGTCTGCATGACACCGGACACCTCGATGAGGTGCGCGACCAACTGGTCGTAGAACGACGTCGGCACAGTGTTAAGACCGGCTGCGCCGGTCACCTTCGACAGTGCACGCAGCTGGATCATCGGGCTGGCCGGGCGCACGTCGATGAACCTCGGCGCGCCCGCTTCGCCGCGCAGGAACGCCCGCAGTTCGGTGGTTGCCTTGTCTTCCTGCGGCATGCCGCGGGCGTCCTGCGGCTTGCCTTCGAGGCGGTTGAACGCGTCGTCGGCGTCCTTCGACCGCTGCTCCTGCTCCAGGCTCGACTTGATGCGGGTGTCGAGCTTGTCCATCTCCTCGTTGAGGACATCCCAGGTGCCCTGCTCTTCGGAAGTCAGGGCACGGTTCTCTTCGACTGCGCGTGTGACGATTTCGTTCGCCTGGTTCCAGACGTTGAGGCGCCGCTCGCGCAGCCGCTTGACGATCTCGCTCATCGCGAGTCCTCTCGGCTGTAGGTGTGTGTGACTGCGCGAGGTGGGTGGCGCCCTGCCTCAAAACGTGGTGCGGGTAGCACGTCTGCCGCGGTGGCTTTCGGCCTGCCGCGGTGAAGACGTGGATTGGGACGGCGAAGAACTTAGGGACGACTGGTGGCGGTGGCTTTCGGCCTGCCGTTCACTCGCCCCAGGGGTCTTCCTTGCGGGCTAGAAGCGCGACCATGGCGGCGACGCCGAGCGTGCGCGGCTTCGGCTTCGGCATCGGCGCGCCGGAGGTGACCTTCAGGAACCGGACCAGTTCGTTGGCGTCGGCCGCGGCGCGGACCTCTTCGACCTCGGCCTCGACCTTCTCCGCAAGCGACCGCAGCGCGGCCGACGTGTCCAGGTAGGCGGGCGCGTTCACCGGCGCGACGTCTACCAGCGCGCCGGTGACAAGCCGGCGCAGCGGGTAGCCCTGGTCGGACACACCCCAGTCCTCGCCAGTCCCGCCGGGCGGCAGCCGGAACGCGAAACTGGATTTGCGGACGTCGCCGCGCTGCACCAACTCGACCAGGTCGGCGCGGGACCGCGGCGGGTTGACCTCGTAGTCCAGCCCGGTTTCGTCGAGCTGCAGCCGCAGCGTGCCGGCGCCGGTGGTGCCGAGCAGCATGTTGTCGTCGTGGTTGTAGCGGGCCAACACATCGGGCCAGCCGTCGCCGCGGGACTTGTTGAAGAACGCCCGGTCGACAACCTCGACGAACCCGCCCAGGTTCTGGGAGACGCGGTCGAACATCGCCGCGTACCCGCCGACCTTGGGTTCGTCCTTGCTGCCCCGGAACTCGACCTGAACCAGGGTGAACCGACGCTCAACAGCAGCAGCCATGGCTAGGCCACCTTCCTTCTCATGACTTCTGCCGCTCAAGCGGCGGCTTGTTCTCGATGGACTTGTCGTGGGTGCCGTTGATGCGTTGCGCATCCACCCACGACCAGAACCGGCCGTCGGGTGGCGCGTCGGGGATGAAGGGAAGCACAGTGCGCGGCTCAGTCGGCGCCACGGTGGGCGGGCCGGCGGACTTCTCCAGGATCGGCTGCGGCGTGTAGTCCTTACCCGCGCTGTTCGGCAGCGGCTGCATGTCCTCGAACGCCCGCAGCTCGTCGACGTTGTACAGGCCGATCCGCCGGGCCGTCTCGTACGCCGCCATCCGCGCGGCAAGATCAGTCCGCAGCAGCGCGTCGACGTTGAACCGCATGTACTGCGGCCGCGGGATCAACTGCGAGAACGCTTCTTCCAGCAGCTCCAGCCACGGGCGCAGGGTGAACTTGACGAAGTTCAACGCGTTCTGCTCGACGGTGGCGTAGGTCATCGACCCGCCCATCTCGCCGCCGACCTGTTCCGGCGGAACCCCGAAAATCGCGGCGATCTGGGTGGCGTTCAGCTTCAACGTTTCGATGAACTTCGCCTCATGCGCCGCGACGGCGATCGGGTCGTACTCCCAGTCGTTGCCGTACACCAACGGCCGGCGGGTCCGGATCGCCTTGTTCAGCCGCGCCGAAATGACATCGGCCTCGGTCTGGTTCACCGTCTTGTTGGTGTTACGGAACTTGCCCGGCGGCACCGCGCCGTTGACGAACCAGTCGGCGGTGTAGCCCTGCGCCGAAATGCCGGTGGTGACCGTCGCCGCGCACGCCGAAATCGGGGACAGCCCGCACACCTTGCCCGGCATCGGGAACCACACCAGATGCACAATGTCCTCGGTGGGAACCTCCCGGCCCAGCCAGTAGTACACCGGCAGCGTGTAGGAACCCCGACCGGACGGGGCGTTGTCGTCGACCCACACGTCGTCGGGATGCAGCCATTCGATCATCGTCGGGTACTGGGTGGCCGGATCCCGGCCGGTGATCAGCCCGTACGCGTTGCCCCGCAAAGCTAGGGACGTGACACACCGGTGCAGCCAGTCATACAGGGTGCCCCTCGCCTGCGGCGCGGAGAACAGCGACCCGGTCGGGATCCGGACCCGCGCCTCGCCGGCCCGGCGGAACGTCTGCAGCGGCAGCGACGCCACCTGCGACGCCAACAACCGGACGCAGGCGAACACCGGCACCAGCCCGAGCGCCTGCTCCGGTGTCACCGCCGACGGACGGGACGGTCCGCCGTGGTCCCACGGCACCGCGTCGATAGCCCGGGTCTCGACCCGGCCGAACCAGCGCCGAACAGTGGTGGCGAGGCCCATCAGACCCCCCGTCACCAAACGCTTTCGAGCACGTCATAGCCCTGTTCGGCGTACCAGGCGGCCCGGTCGTAGGCCATCACCGCGGCCACCGCCAGGTCGATGCGGCGTTGCGAATGGCGGTGTTCCTTGTAGACCCGGGTGCCGCGGGAATCGGCCTTCAGTACCGCGTTGCCGATATGCCTGGCTAGCCGCGGGTCGCCGTCATGACACAGGGACCGGTTCATCACGGCCTCGTAGAACCGGGTCGTTGCCGGTGTCATGCGGGCCGGGGACTGCGGAAACTCGACAACCGGCAGTCCTTCACCCTCGAGTACCTGGTAGCTACGTGCCCAGCGGAACGGGTCGCAGGCTATCTCCCGGACCTGCCAACGTCGGCACGCGTTCCGGATGATCTCCTCGACGTCGAGGATGGGTACCTGCCAGTCGGGCGGGGCATCGACCGGACGTTCCCACAGTTCGACGACCTGGATCGCCGGCCGGTCGTCGATCGACACCACAACCAGGGCGGTGCAGTCGCCGTTGAACGACCCGTCGAACCCGAGCACGACGTCGGCGCCGTCTGGGATGTTCTCCGCGTCGTTGCAGGCGTCCCACGCGCCGTGGGGTAGCCAACTGTCGAGACTGACGATCCACTGGTTGGTGCGTTTGATCCGGAACTCGGGTTCCGGGGTGCGGAGCACCGCGGACGAAAAGTCCTCCTCGGCCACCAGATCGGCGAAGCCTGGATTCGCCTCGCGCCACGTACCCGGCAGCCGATGGTCGGCGTTCGGATCCGCCGGTTCCCACCAGGCCATGAAGAACGTCGGATCGGTGACCTCACCGGAGGCGACCCGACGGCCATAGTCGTACAGCCCGTAGCACAGCGAATCCCTACCCGACGAGTCGAACCGGGCGCCGGCGGTGGTGATGCCCACCATCAGCGGTTCGACCCGGGCGCCCATGGCCAGGGACATGACGTCCCACAGTTCACGGTTCGGCTGGGCGTGGACCTCGTCGAAGTAGACCTCGTGCGGGTTCAGGCCTTCCTTGGTGAACGCCTCCGCCGACAGCACCCGGTAGACGGAGCCCTGCCGGCCGAACTCGATCACGTCCCGGTACAGCTTCAAGATCTCCGACAGTTCCGGGTCGAGCTCCACCATCCGCCGGGCGGTGCCGAACACTATCCGCGCCTGCTCTTTGTCCGCCGCGCACGAATACACCTCGCCGCCGGCCGGCCCGAGCACCAGCCCGCCGAGCGCCATCCCCGCCGCCAACGCCGACTTGCCGTTCTTACGGGCCACACCGACCAGCGCCTGCCGGTGCCGCAACTTTCCGTCCGGTCTGCGGGCGCGGAGCCGGCCTACGATCTCCCGTTGCCACGGCCGAAGCTGGATCAACTTCCCCGCCGGGGACGCGACACTGTCCTTCGTCACCCGGCAGACGGCCTCGACGAAGTCGCAGTACAGCGCCCCGTCGCCGCGCTCAACATCCGGATCGGGAACGGTAGTCAGCCACCGCGGCGGCCAGCTAGCCGCGGGCCGTGCGCCGTTCGAGAAGCTTGTCGAGCGCGGAGACACGACGCACCTCCGCCACACCCAACCTCGAACGGGCTACAGGGGTGAAACCGAGGTTCGACAGCGCCTCATCCAACCGTTTGCCGAGTGCAACCAGCGCCCGCGCGTCCGACGGCTCCGTCGTGGCCCGATAGCGCCGGCGGGCAGCAGCCACATCGTCGAGCGCCCGGCAGGCCTCCTCAGCCAGAGCGAGATCGGTCTGCGGCGAAATCCAGGTCAGACCGTCCTGCCAGATACGGCGCCACATCGTCCGGCCATCTTCGCCGAGCTCGGCCGGAAAATCCGGCATTCCGTTGGCCTGTGGCAGGACAACAACCCCAGCGAGGGCTGGAAGCGGATCGCCGTTCGCCTTCTTCGTGCCGTTCGCGCGCCCGACGCGGCGGTGGTGCTCGATCGGTGCGGGCGGTCTTCCCTGGGGCACGAATACCCCCCAAGATCCAGAATCCGGACTTCCGTGCACATATACGAGCCCCCATCGATGGCCACCACCGCTTCAGCGAACAGCCCCAACTCCCGGCACAGCACCACGAATTGGCGACAGACGCCACGAATCCCTTTCGGGTTGTCCTTGCGGAAGTTGGCGATGG
>JAEHDK010000639.1 GCA_016880465.1 Micromonosporaceae bacterium | reverse complement strand
CAGCTTCGCCAGCGTGGCCAGCACCATCCTGTCGGTGGGGCGTAGCGCGGCCGCGCGATCTGCCGGCGTAGCACCATCAACTGGTGCCGCAGCACGGCGAGCTCCACATCCTTGGCATCCGGCGCAGGACCCAGCCCAACCAGACCCAAGACCCGCCCGACGATCATGAACGCCAGTGTGCGAACCACCATGACCGACAGCCTGCCATGAAGACGTCGCACCTGGTCACAGCCCCGACCCTGACCTGGCACCCTTCACCTGCCTCAGGTCAGCACGCCACGCCGACTCAAACCGGAAAGATCGACACCTGTTACATCGGCGTCAGCCCAGCTCCAGTTTCCGGACAGGCTCTAAGCGAGACTGCGACGCCTCAATGGGCTCAGAGTCATCTACAGCGCTCTCCTGGCCGACGCCATCCGAACCCGTCATCGGGGAACCCAGGTTCCACCCTCCCTACTGCGGTGGGCACCACGCCGCTCCTACGTCGGCGGGGTGCTGCCCGGTCGACAGGCGCGACGCACGCGAATCACCTGAGCGATGACGAGGACACACGTGAGAAACACGGCAACGAAGAGCCCGTTCACCAGCGCGCGGCCCACTCCGGCGAGAAGCCGTGGCCCGGCCGGCGTGTACGGCGACACCGCCTCCGTGACGTCGATCTCCGCGCTTGCGGTCGCCGGCTCACCTTCGACATCGGCGTAGTAGGTCGCCGAGACGGTTCGCGGCCCCGTTACCGCTGGCTGGTATCTCAGCACGGCCGTGCCGGTTCGGTCCGTCACCACCTTGCCGAGCGGTATCTGGTTGTCCCCCGGCGCGAACATCTCAGTGCTCTCGAAGAACCTCACCTGCGCATCCTGCACGGGTGTTCCGCCAGCGGTCACCCTCGCGGTCACGGTAACCTGGGGACCCGACACCACGGCGGACACCGCCACGGCCGCAGGAGGTGTGGCCGGGCTCGGCGCGGCGGCTGCGGCTGGCGCGGAGTCCACGCCGATCGCCCCGAGGAAGACCATCACCAACATCACCCCGCCGACGACGCCGGCTGCGCGTCCGCGTGATGCCTTACCCGGCGACGACGCCGGCCGCGCGGCCGGGTCGGTGGCGGTCGCGGTCAGCTCCTGGATCTCGTCGATGGCCAGCAGCGGGACGATGCGGAAGAGCAGCATCAGAAGCAACGGGATCGCCGCCACACCCGCCAAGGTCACCGCGATAGCGACCCAGGTGAAGCGGTAGTAGGCGCCGAACGTATCCGTGAGGTGGTCGTAGGCGGCCGTGCCAACCACAATGAGCACGCGCTTGAGCCACATCGCGCTGACGACCAGGATCGAAGCTGTCACCACGCCCCAGATCTTCCTCGTCTGTGGCAGCGCGATCAGCAGCAGCGGCACGATCTCCCCAGCGATGATGACGAACCAGAACCCGGGGGCCAAGTCCCCAACGAGCGTGGCGTAGACCATGTTGTTGACGCTGCGCTCTCCGACATATGCGCCTGGGAGCAGGTCAGCGAAGGTCAGGTATAAGTATGCCGCACCCAGTGCAACCATGATGTATCCCAGGCGTACAAAGTGACGTTCGGTGATGAAGGCTTGGAGGTGGTAGCCGCGGCGGAATCCGGCGGTGATGATCACAACCAGGGCAACCCCCGAGTAGAGCGCAGCGATCACGAAGTACGGCGCCCAGATGCTTTCGTGCCAGCCCGGTCGACTGACCAGAGCGAACGCCCACGACAGCACCGAATGCACCGCCACGGCCAGCGGAATGATCACGATCGCGGTGATGCCCATCGCGGTGCGCAGCACCCGGCGCTGATGCGCTGAGCCCACCCAGCCCCGCGAGAGCACCCGATACAGAAGCCGACGTGCGCGCCCGAGGCCCTCGGGATGAGCGGCCTGAAGGATGGCCACGTCAGGCACGAGCGGAAGTAAGAAGAAGATCGCTGTCGCGAACGTGTACGTCGTGATCGCGACGAAGTCCCAGAAAATCGGCGAGGCGAAGTTCGGCTGGGTCACCATGCCGAGAAACCGATCGGGTCGACCAAGGTGAGGAATAAGAAAGGCGGACCCCACGACGACCGTGACCAAGGCCATGCCTTCGGCCAGGCGGGACAGCGGTGCGCGCCACTTGGCGCCGGTCAGCAGCAAGATGGCGGAAACCACGGCGCCGCCGTAGCTGACGCCGATGAAGGCCACGACGTCGGCCATGTAGATGGCCCAGAACGAGCGATCCCCGTAGCCGGCAACACCCATGCCCTGCCGCAGCTGAACGATCCATGCGACGACTCCGACGGCCACTACGACGGTCAGGAACGCGATCGCGGCCCAGAACTTCTTGCTGGTCTTCCCGAAAGGACGCATCGCGGCGTCAACGAGACCCGGTCGCCCGATCGATGTCGCTGGTGACTCGACCACGGTAGTCATTTGGCACCTCCCGGAGGACCGCCGAGCGGCTGGCCGTTACCAAGGATGTAGTAGGTTCGGGGATTCGTACCCAACTCTTCCTTGAACCGGACCGCGTTGTTCTCCCGTAAGAATGTTGAGAGCTTGACCGTCGCGCGACCGTTCACGGCGACGTCGGTGACAAAGTCACCGATGTAATGCACGCCATTGGGGCACGCCGGGACGCACGCCGGCAGCTCGTTGGCGTACGGGATGAGATCAGCGCAAAGCACGCATTTTCCGACGGTGCCGATCTGGTTCGCTGGAAACTCCGGCGTCGACGGCGACGGCGACGGCATCCGGTGGGTATCCACGGGTCTCCGCCAGTTGAAGTAGCGAGCCTCGTAGGGACAGGCCGCCATGCAGGCTCGCGAGCCGATGCACGTGTCCTGATCGACAAGGACCACGCCTTGGGCGGTCTGAAAGGTCGCGCTGACCGGGCACACGTTCACGCACGGCGGATTCTCACACATCTGGCACGGCACCGGCATGAAGTACTCTTTGCCATCGTCCTTCCACGACAGAACTCTCATCCAGGTCTGCTCGGGAGGAAGGCCATGGCGCTTCTGGCAGGAACTGATGCACTTGCGCTCGCCCTTGCAGGCCCTCAGGTCGATGACCCTGCACCACTGGTGCGCCCGTCCGCTTGTGGCATCTGTTGTTGGCGCCGCCGACGCCTCGTCGTTGTAGGCCACCAACCCCATGGCTCCGCCGGCCGCCGCGACGCCCGCGATGCCGAGGCTCAGCAGAATATTGCGACGGGACAGGTCCGCATCGTCGACAGATGGTGCGCCCACCGGCCTGAGTCCCAGATCGACGCGTACACCGTGTCGCATGCCCTCTCGGGTTTCCCTATTCTTGCTCCACATTGGGATCTCCATATTGAAGTTCGCGCCGATGGGTGGCCGTTCAAGCGCGGCCGAGGTACGTCACGTGTGGAGGGCAACTGCGGTGCCCTCCACACACGCGGCTCATGTGTCAGGCGACAACCTCGATGGTCGCGGCCATGCTCTCCATGCCCGGGGTCGAGTCGGCGAGCTTGTACGTACCGGCCTTGGTGGGGATGACGTACAGGCTCGACTGCCCGCCCGCCTCGAGGTCCGCGGGGCGCACGACCGCACCTTCGACCCATCCCTCGGCGTTGCTGACCTTCCACACCGCCATGGTCTTGAACAGGTCCGCGGCGTCGTACTCGTGCAGAACCTTGCCCTTGTTGACGAACGTCAGGATGATCGGGACGCCCACCTTCAAGGTGGTGACCTTCGGCTTGAAGAAGTGAACGTCGGCGTTGTCACCCATCTCGATCGTTACCGAGGCGGCGGTGTTCCAGGCCGGCTGAGCGGCCTTGACGAGATCGGCAGCAGCTGCGACCTCACCCACGGTGCTCAGGCTCTCGATCACGGGAGCCGGCTTCGTCGGTGCCGGGCCGGTGACCGAGATCGTCCCCGTCATGCCCGCGGCGGGACTGCCGTTCGTCAGTCCCTCCATCTTGGTGACCCCTGGGAGGACCGGGACGACAAAGATCGGCATGCTCTTGCCGGCGCGCACGTTGATGGTCTTGATCAGCTTCATCTTGATCTCGGAGCTCGGTGACTCCACCTTGCGGATCGCTGACGCGCGCAAGAACTCAAGGGCGGACCAACCGTGATCCGCCGTGTCACCGTTCTTGATTTCGATCACGTACGGCTGCCCGGCCACTAGTTCGAGGTTTGACGGCGTCAGGGTCCCTGCCCCGAGTGTCACCGATACCTCCTTGGCGCTGTCCCAGTTCGCCGCCTCCTTGAACTCTGAGGAGTTCGAGACCCATTTGTCTGGTGCGATTGCCTGCGACAGCGCAGGCCCCTCCTTGCCGGATCCATCGTTGGCCGCGGACGTGGGGGATCCGCCGCCGCAACCGCTGACGGCGACAAGTGCCGCAGCGGCAATCGCGAGGACTCCCACCGAGCCGCGCTTGGCAATACCGTTTTTCCGTGCGCGGACCAGCCTGGTCATCAGATCCTCCATCACATCGACATCTTTCACTGTTGGCCGGCACCGCCACCGACTCGCGAGCAAGCGCGTGAGATGCCGACAAGCCGAGCATCACCGATCGTCCTCGTCTCGGACATCGGCGTTTCTCGCTCGACCTCTCGGCAATAACGCCTACCGGACAAGGGGCCGAAAGACCCTGGCGCGTCTCGGCGGCGCGGCGCTGCGGCCGGTGATGTCAGCGGACGGCCTGGCGGCCTTGGCCGCGGCAGGAAGCGGTGACCTGCCGCACGAGTCTGCCATACAAACGGATACCCCGTCCGAAGGACCTACGACATGAGGCAGCGCCGGGCGTCGTGGCCGGCATCCACGGCCGCTACTGGTGATCCTGTGCCAGGGGGACCAGAAGGAGTATCTGGGTACCCTGCCCGCGCTGGCTCTTCACGGAAAGCGAACCCTTCAGCAGTTTGGCTCTCTCGCTCAACCCGCGAAGACCCAACGCGGTCTCCGATTGGTGACCTCCGGTCAGACCGGCGGACGGCAGTCCCTTCCCGTTGTCCGCGACGGACACGGCGAGCGACTCCTCGCCGAAATCCAGTCCTACCAGCGCGCGGGTCGCGTCGGCGTGCCGCTCGACGTTGCGGAGTGCCTCTTGTACGACTCTGAAGATCATGAGCTCGTCGCGCCCGTTCAGCCTTCGCCAGGGGCCTTTCACCTGGATGTCAACAGTCATACTCGTGCGTGACGTGAGGTCGCCCACCAGCCACTCGATGGCATCTATCAAACCAAGATCGTCCAATAGGGACGGACGCAGATCTCGGCAATACCGTCGAACGTCCTTCACCGAGGCCGCGAGGACCTCCTGAATTCCGGCCAAGCGCGCATGGGCGTCGTCCGGAAGGTTGCTGGCGTTCACGAGGTCGATCTGGGCCTTGGCCACGACCAGAGACTGCAAGATGTCGTCATGCAGTTCGCGAGACAGGCGCTTGCGTTCTTCTTCCTGTGCCTCGGTCGCCAGCTTAATATAGGTCTCCAGATTCTCCTTGGCCTTCGATAGTTCCGACAGCGCCTCCCGGGTGGAGGCATGATTACGGATGTTGTTCAGGGCCACGCCGAGCTGGTTCGCGATGGCTCCGAGCGCGGCGACCTCGACAGGCTGAATGCCGTCGACGGGTTGCGAGACACCGATAGCCCCGACGGTCTTCTCCTCTATCATCAGGGCCGTAACCGCGGTGTGAACGGCGACGCCTGCGGGATCGTCGCGCTGATCACGTCCGGTCAGGCAGGCCGCCTCGGTGAGGTGTTCCTGGATCTGGTCAAGCTGGGCCGGGGGATCGCCCTTGCTTGACTGGATGAGCGTCAATCCCGGCATGCCAGGTCCCCGAAGTGTCCGAATCCATACGACTTGACTCTTGTCCGGATTGAGGCTTGCCCTAAGTGTTCCACTCAGTACGTGGTTCAGATCGAGTGACTCGGCGACGGCTGATGCGGTCGCGTTCAGCCGAGACAGGCGCTCGTTTGCCTGGTCGGTCGTGCGAGCGGCCGCCCTCTCTCGATCCACACGCATCGCCACGATAGCGCCAATAGCGGTGATGATCACGAATTGGATAAGAATGCCCACCTTTGTCGCCCAGCGGTGATAGCTGATTTCGGGAATTGACAGCAGAAGTGCCCAGATCGCGGTGGGAAACGCGCCTCGGAGACCGAACACGAGGCCGGCGTATACGACGGGGATCAGGAACACCGAGGCGGACAGCAGATACAGCTCCGATTCGTCCTTCAGGAGCTGGACACTTTCCAGCAGCAGGTGGCTGCCGAAGGTAGCGAAGACCAACAGCTGGATGATCCAAAATCGGGGGTCGCGGACCGGGATGTCCGGGCCCCGCAGGAGGCCGCGAGACCTGTTCGCCACACCGACAACCGTCGCGGAGAGCATCTCAGTCGGCGTCGGCGAGATGGATCCAATGATGGCGCACGCCCTCGATGACGGCCCCGGTGCGCGAGGAGACACCCAGCTTGTCGAAGATGCTACGCATGTGTGCGTCAACCGTGCGGCTGCTCAGGGAGAGCTGTTTCGCGATGACCTTGTTGGCCGCGCCGCGGGCGGCGAGCTCCAAGACCTGCTTCTCGCGCTCGCTGAGTCTGTTCGTGTTGTGGGATCTGTCCGACAGCCGCTTGAGCACTTGGCGAGCGACGGACGGGGAGAGGGCGGAGCCACCACGAGCGACTCTGATGACAGACTCCCTGAGCTCACCCGCCTCGACCGTCTTGAGCAGGTAACCGCTCGCTCCGGCGTTGAGGGCTGCGTGCACGTACTGCTCGTCGTCGTAGACGGAGAGGATGATGACGTCAACCTCAGGGAGCTTGTCATGGATCATCCGAGTCACCTCAATGCCGGTCATTCCAGGCATCGCGATGTCCATCAGCACGATCCGTGGTCGTAGCCGTTCGACGAGATCACACGCGCGAAAACCGTCGCTCGCCTCGCCGACCACCTCGATCTGACCATCCACATCCTCAAGACGCTCACGCAGGCCGGCCCGGAAAATCGGGTGGTCGTCCACAATGACGACTCGGACTCTGCCGGCGAGTTCTCGAGCCATTTTGCGTACTTCCTTCCGGAATGGGATGGTAGTTGTCCTTGTTTGGCGGCCCGGTCGCTTTCATCCCGTCGAAACCGGTTAACGTATTAGCGTTACCGATGGCCCTCCCAGCGTAACCGGGAGGTCCGCGAACGGCCTCCCGGGCGCCGAGTCACGCGTGTTCGACCCAACGTGACGTGCACCAGAGCTGCCACGGTCGCGCGCGAGCATGTCCCGAGTTGCCTGGGACTTCAGTGGCGGCCCCCCTGGCGGGCGCATCGCTCTGGTATCCCAGCCACGCTGTCCCGGTGCCACCGCGGCCACGTCGGCGGCGGCCACCAACGAGCTGGCAGGCCTGCTTACCGAAGCTGGGTTCGAGCACATCCGAACCGAAGTCCTCGACCTCGACCCGCCGGCGGCGTGCGTCCTCGGGCGCGTGGCAGCTGCCGATGATGCTGAGCTCGTCGCCCGTCCAACAGCGCGGTCATGACCCGCGGGCGTATAGGACCAAGATCGAAATCTCACCTCGCTGATCGAACGACCCGCATGCCAGTGGATCAAGATCTCGGTCACATCGACCACGTCGAAACCTCTCCTCGCCATCGGCTCCCTCGCCCGTCGTAGACGAGGGAGGACTCTGCTTGATCGCGAGGACCACACCCAGACGGCACGCTCGCCGTCCCCATGGGGAATTACGTGAGCGCCTGGGGAATTACGTGAGCGCCGGACCGGCGGCCTGGGGAATTACCTGAGCGCCGACAGTGTCCAGATCGTCGGCCTGCTCCGCCAGCACGGTCCATCCACGGCCAGCCGTCTGGCTGAGAGCCTCGATCTCAACAGCGGCGCGACCAGCTACCATCTGCGCCAGCTCGCGTCCGCCGGATTGGTCGAAGAGGCCGACGAGCTCGGCAACAAACGAGATCGGTGGTGGCGGGCAACGTTTCGAGCGACGTACCTGCGGCCGAGTTCGTTTGAGAGCGATCCCGAAGCGGCGATGGGCTACCTGAACGCGGTAGCCACCTCATATGCCGGGCGCATGGTCGAGTTCGGCTACCGGTGGCCGGTGCTCCCATCGACCTGGGCGCGCGCCGCCACGATGAGCGACTTCCAGCTCCGGCTCACCGCAGCCGAAAGCGAACGGCTGCTCTCCGAGATCGCGGCGGTGATCGCTACCTATCGTCGGGACGACGACGTCACCGACACCTCCCAGTCATGTGCAGATGCCGCGCTGGTCGTGGTACAGCTCCAGGTGATGCCGCAGCTCAACGACGCCCCACTGCACCCCTAGACAGAACACCCCCCGGGGGAAGGTCGGACCACCATGGACGTTGGAGAAGACCCGGCTGCCGGCGTAACCGCAGCCGGGCCGAAACCGGTACCCGAAATGGTGCGTCGTAGGCGCCGACTGTGGTCGCCGCTACACGTACGCGCCATGCGGCATGTCCTTCCCGCTCAGGCATTCTCCGATCTGGGCAACGGCTTCAGCTACGTCGCGCTGGCCTGGCTCACGCTGAACCTGACCGGGTCAAGCCTGGCACTGGGTAGTGTCCTCGCCGCTCAAGCGGTGCCGCGGGCCTTGTTCACTCTGGTCGGTGGCGCGACCAGTGACCGCGTCTTGCCGCGCGTTCAGATGATCATCTCCAGTGCGTTTCGCGCCGGTCCTTGGCGCCCTATTCGGGACTGTCGACGCGTTCTTCCAACCCGCCCGGTCCTCCCT
>JAEHDK010000638.1 GCA_016880465.1 Micromonosporaceae bacterium | reverse complement strand
TCTTGAAGGTGATGTTCTGCTGGCTGAGCTGGTCGGCCACGTAGTGCTTGGCGAAGTTGGCGTTGCTGGTCAGGACGAGCCCGGCGACCAGCAGCAGGCCGGCCAGTAGGAGGCCACCCACGCTGAATGCGATGTCAAGTGTCCTGCGCTTCATTGTCCGTCTCCTGTTCCGGTGTTGTTCGGTTCGGTGCGGTATCGCTCTGCACACACGTTGGCTGGAACGGGCGTACGCCGGATAGAGAAGCAGGTCCCGATCGAGGGGACTTTCGCCCCGGGCGGTGCGGGCGGCTCGTCCGTCTGACCGAGATGCTTGCCGAGCGTGGCTGGCCCGGCGGCCCGTGGTGACAGTGGTGACAGTGGTGACTCAGGACCAACGGCCCAGGAACACCGGACTGTCGCCACTCATCTCGGATCCCGACGCGACCTACCGTGAGCACTGACGAAGGAGGAGGCCATGCTCGGGTGGCAGGTGCGCAACGTAATGACACACGACGTCGTCGCGGTCTCCGAAGACACGTCGTACCACGAGATCGCTGATATCCTGAGCCGGCACGGGATCAGTGCCGTCCCCGTCGTAGACGCCTTCCGCATGGTGGTGGGAGTGGTGTCCGAAGCGGACCTGCTGCGCAAGGTCGAACTCGCCGGCGAGAAGGTTGTTCGACTGTTCCACCGCCGTGGCGACCGTCGGGCCCGGACCAAGGCGCACGGCGCCGTCGCGCGCGACCTGATGACCCGTCCGGCGATCACGACCCTGCCGAGCGCCTCGCTCGCCGCCGCTGCCCGCGTGATGGAGCGGGAAAACGTCAAGCGCCTGCCGGTCGTCAACGACATCGGCCGGCTCGTGGGCATCATCGCTCGCGGCGACATCCTGAGGGTCTTCCAGCGCTCTGACAACGACATCCTGCTCGACGTCCGCAGGGACGTCCTGCAGCAGTCGCTGTGGCAGAGCCCGGACCGGGTCGAGGTCCGGGTCGACAACGGCGTGGTCACGCTCAGCGGCCAACTCGACAACCGCACGCTCACCCAGATGGCAGTGCGGCTCACCGAGACGGTTGCCGGGGTTGTCGATGTCGTCGACGAGCTGACGTACGTGGTCGATGACCTTGCAGTTGCCCGTGGCGGTACCGCGTTATCACCCACCATCGCCGCGTAACCATAGTTACCCAAGAGCGGCCGGGTCCTGCGCCCCGGCACGGCGGCCCGCGGTGAGCGGATCTTATCTGCTCACCGCGGCCGTTCGGGTAGGCGGGGCAGCACCGGCGTCGCGGTTGCGGGTCAGCCGAGCGCCGTCCAGGACCAGTCGCGCACCTCCGGCATGTCCTGGCCGTACTGGCGCGTATAGCGGCGATGCTCCATTCGCTTGTCCACCATGGACTGCCGGACGACGGCGGCCTTCCGGGCGAGGCCGGGTACCCGGTCGATGACGTCTATGACGAGGTGATAGCGGTCCATGTCGTTCATGACCACCATGTCGAACGGCGTGGTCGTGGTGCCCTCCTCCTTGTACCCGCGGACGTGGAGGTTGGCGTGGTTGGTACGCCGGTAGGTCAGCCGATGGATCAGCCACGGGTAGCCGTGGTAGGCGAAGATGACCGGCCGGTCGGTGGTGAAGAGGGCGTCGAACTCGGCGTCCCCGAGCCCATGCGGGTGCTCGCTGGTCGGTTGCAGGCGCATGAGGTCCACGACGTTCACGACCCGTACCTTCAGGTCCGGGAGGTGCCGACGGAGCAGGTCGGCGGCGGCCAGCGTCTCCAAGGTGGGCACATCGCCGGCGCAGGCCAGGACCACGTCGGGGTCCCCGCGGTCGCTGCTGGCCCAGTCCCAGATGCCGATGCCGCGGGTGCAGTGTGCTTCGGCGGCGTCCATGTCGAGCCATACCGGCGCCGAGTTCTTGCCCGCCACGATGACGTTGACGTAGTTGCGGCTGCACAGGCAGTGGTCGACCACCGACAGCAGGGTGTTCGCGTCGGGTGGCAGGTAGACCCGGATGATGTCCGCCTTCTTGTTGACGACGTGGTCGATGAACCCGGGATCCTGGTGGGAGAACCCGTTGTGGTCCTGCCGCCACACGTGCGAGGTGAGCAGGTAGTTGAGCGACGGGATGGGCCGCCGCCAAGGCAATGTGCTAGCCACCTTGAGCCACTTGGCGTGTTGGTTGAACATCGAGTCGACGATGTGGATGAACGCCTCGTAGCAGGAGAACAGGCCGTGCCGGCCGGTGAGCAGGTACCCCTCCAGCCACCCTTGGCAGGTGTGCTCGGAGAGGATTTCCATGACCCGGCCATCGGTGGCGAGGTGGATGTCGACCGGTTCGGTACGGGCATACCACGCCTTGCCCGTTACCTCGTACACCGCGCCGAGGCGGTTGGACTCGGTCTCGTCCGGACCGAAGAGGCGGAAGTTCCGGTACGGCGCGTTCGCCGCGATGACGTCGCGCAGGTACCCGCCGAGCACCCGGGTGGCCTCGGCCGACTGTGCTCCGGGTGCGTCGGTCTTGACCGCGTAGTCACGGAAGTCGGGCAGCTCCAGCGCGCGCGTGAGCACACCGCCGTTGGCGTGCGGGCTGGCCCCCATCCGCTGCTCGCCAGCGGGTAACCAGTCCACGATGGACGGTCGAGGAGCGCCGGCAGGGTCGAAGAGCTCGTCCGGTCGGTAGCTGCGCAACCACTCTTCCAGCGCGGCGAGCTGCGTGACGTCCGTACGGGGGGCCGGCAGCGGCACCTGGTGCGCGCGCCAGGTGCCCTCGACCGGTACGCCGTTGAGCTGCTTCGGCCCGGTCCATCCCTTCGGTGTCCGCAAGACGATCATTGGCCAGGAGGGACGGGCGATCTCGCCGCCGCTGCGGGCGGCCGACTGGATGCGGTCGATCTCGTCGAAGACCTCGTCGAGCGCGGCGGCCAGCAGCTGGTGCACCATTGCCGGGTCGTCGCCTTCGACGAGGTAGGGCGTGTGCCCGTACCCGTGCAGCAACGCGGCGAGCTCGTCGTCGCCGATCCGGGCCAGCAGTGCCGGATTGGCAATCTTGTAGCCGTTGAGGTGCAGGATCGGCAGCACGGCACCGTCGCCGGCGGGATTCAGGAACTTGGTGGAGTGCCAGGCGGTGGCCAGCGGTCCGGTCTCGGCCTCGCCATCGCCGACGACGCAGGCGACGACGAGGTCGGGGTTGTCGTAGGCGGCACCGTACGCGTGGGCGAGCGAGTACCCGAGCTCGCCGCCCTCGTGGATCGAGCCGGGCGTCTCGGGCGCGACGTGGCTGGGTACGCCACCGGGGAAGGAGAACTGGCGGAACAGCCGGGCCATGCCCACCTCGTCCTGCCCGATGCTGGGATACACCTGCGACAGGGTGCCCTCGAGCCACACGTTCGCGAGCAGGCCGGGTCCGCCGTGCCCTGGACCAGTGACGTAGAGCAGCTCCCGGCCGCGGGCCTGGATGACCCGGTTGAGGTGTGCGTAGACCAGGTTCAGGCCGGGTGTCGTGCCCCAGTGGCCGAGTAGCCGCTGCTTGATGTGTTCCGGCCGCAGCGACGTGCGCAGCAACGGGTTGTCGAGCAGGTAGATCTGGCCTACCGACAGGTAGTTCGCCGCCCGCCAGTACGCGTCGATGCGCGCCAGGTCGGCGGCGCCCAACGGTCGCCCAAGTGCCACCCGCATGCCATGCCTCCTTCGCTGCGGCGCGTTCTCGAAGAAGTATCCCGCCTTCCCGTACGGGCCGTCCGCCAGGTGGCCAGAAGTCCCGCTGGAAAGGGCGAAGGTCCCGCCGGGCGGACCATTGGCGCCACCGGGTCGGCCCCGACGACGAGCCGCCGCGGCCGAGCCCCCGGGCAGGTACCGCTCGACAATGGACTGTCTACTGTGGTCTTGCAGGCCGCGCGGGCGAGGGCCGGAACTCCGGCTCCCTGCGGTCGCGGTGGTCCTGCCTCGGCTATGGCCGTGCCGACCTCCCGCACCGCCACTCGCCACAAGCGCTGATCAAGTGAGCGGGCAACGGATCGCCCGGTCCCCGAGCGTGGGAGGATGGCGGGGGAGGAAACCGGTATGCGCGTCACGGCGGGGCAGGTGTCAGGTGAGCGCCTGAAGCTGTGGTGGGAGCGGGCATTGCTCGTGATCGTCACGGCCGGCGTCGTAGGTGGGGCGTTGATCTGGTTTGCCGGCCGGCGCGGTACCGCGGACGTGCTGTGGGCCGCGGCGACCTTGGTGGCGCTCGTGCCGGCTGCCGTGTCGGTAGGCCGGTCGCTGTGGCGCCGGCGGCTCGGCGTGGACGTGATCGCCCTGTTGGCGCTGGCCAGCGCCCTGGTGGCGGGCGAGTACCTGGCCGGCGCGGTGGTCGCGCTCATGATTTCCACTGGGCGGGCCCTGGAGTCGTATGCCCAACGGCGGGCCACGCACGACCTGCGTGCGCTGGTCGCCCACGCCCCACGGTCGGCGCGCCGGCGTACGGCCGGGGGAGCCGTGGAGGTTGTCCCACTGGGCGCGGTACGACCGGACGATCGGCTGCTGGTCGCGCCCGGCGAGGTGGTGCCGGTCGACGGTCGGGTCGAGGACCCGGCGGTGCTCGACGAGTCGGTCGTCACGGGCGAGTCACAGCTGGTCAACCGGCGCCGCGGGGAGCAGGTCGCCAGCGGCGTGGTCAACGCCGGGCCGGCGTTCGGCATGCGGGCCACCAGGAACGCGGCGGAGAGCACCTACGCGGGCATCGTGCGCCTGGCACAGGAGGCGACGGCGCGCAAGGCGCCGATGGTCCGGCTCGCCGACCGGTACGCTGCTGCCTTCGTACCGTTCACGCTCGTCCTGGCGGGCTTGAGCTGGCTCATCTCGGGGCAGTTCGTACGTGCGGTGGCCGTGCTCGTGGTCGCGACGCCATGCCCGCTGCTGCTGGCCATTCCGATCGCGATCGTGTCCGGGTTGTCGCGCACCGCCCGGGCCGGGGTACTCGTCCGCGACGGCGGATCCCTTGAGGTCCTGGGCCGGGCCCGAACCCTGCTGGTGGACAAGACGGGAACGCTCACCCTTGGCCGGCCCAGAGCGGCCGAGCTGGTGACCGCCCCGGGCATCGAGCGCGACGAGGTGTTGCGGTTCGCCGCATCGCTCGAGCAGCTGTCGCCGCATGTGCTGGCGGCCGCGGTGGTGCAGGAGGCAGTCAGCCGTGGACTGACGCTCTTGACGCCTACCGACGTGACGGAGGAACCCGGCACCGGAGTCACCGGACGGGTCGACGGGCGCCTGGTTCGGGTCGGGCAATGGGCCGGCGAGCCGGCGCCGTGGGCCCAACGGGCGCACCAACGTGCGGAGCTCGACGGGATGGCGGCCGTGTGGATCTGGCTGGACGATGTCCTGGCCGGCACGCTGTTGCTGCAGGACCCGGTACGGCATGACGCGCGTCGCACGGTACGGCGGCTCCGGGATGCCGGTTTCAACCGGTTGGTCATGCTCACCGGGGACCGGCCGCGGGTCGCCGCCGAGGTGGCCCGCGTGGTGGGGGTCGACGACGTCGTGGCCAGGTGCAGCCCGGACGAGAAGGTCGAGCGGGTGCGGGCGGAGTCGGCTCAGGCCGTGACGGTCATGGTCGGCGACGGGGTAAACGACGCGCCCGCCCTGGCCGTCGCCGATGTGGGTGTGGCGATGGGGGCCACCGGTGCAACGGCCTCGGCAGAGGTGGCCGATGCCGTGCTGACCGTGGATCGGCTGGACCGGCTGGCTGACGCCGTGGAGATTTCCCGGTACGCCCGGCGGATCGCGTTCCAGAGCGCGACGGCGGGCATGGGGCTGGCCCTGGTCGCGATGGGCTTCGCCGCGGTCGGGTTCCTGCCTCCCGTAGCTGGTGCCTTTCTGCAGGAAGGTATCGATGTCGTGGTCATCGTCAACGCCTTGCGGGCCCTGGGCGGCGGCATCCGGCGCCGGCCGCTGTCGTCGGACACCCAACGGTTGCTCGAGCGGTTCAGTGCCGAGCACGAGCAACTGCGGGACTCGTTGGGGCAGCTGAGCGCCACGGCCGACCTCATCGCCACGAGTCCCGAGGCCGCCGAGTGCGTCGCCGCGTTGCGGACGACCCACCGCCGTCTGGTCGAGGAGATCCTCCCCCACGAGGAAGCCGAGGAGAACCACCTCTATCCGGCCCTCGCCACGCCGCTGGGTACGGCGGAGGCCACCGCGACGATGAGCCGCGCTCACATCGAAATCCACCGGCTGATCGACCGGATAGACGGCCACCTGCGCCAGGTGTCCGACTCCCGGCTTCGACCAGACCAGATCCCGGATCTGCTCGCCAGCCTCTACGGCCTGCACGCCATCCTCCGCCTGCACTTCGTACAGGAGGAGGAGAACTTCTTCGCGCTCAGCTCAGCCGCGCGCGGAGACCCGCCGCCGGACCATCCGCCGCAACTCGTCGGCTCCCCAGACGACCAGCGGGAAGGGCAGCAGTAGCGCCAGCGCAGTCGGGTCGGGCAGCGCGGTGCCGAAGGGGCGTTGCAGCGGCGGCAGGGTGACGACGGCGGCCGCGAACACAATCTCGAAGGCAATGCCCCACAACAGCAGCCGGTTGGTCAACAAGCCGACCTCGCGGAGCGAGGCGTGCTCGGTCCGGGCGGCGAAGGCCGTACCGATCTGACAGGCCACGATGCCGAGGAAAGTCATGGTCGCCGCTTGCTGGTAGGCGTGGTGCAACGGCGTTCCCGGACCGACCGGCGCGCCCAGGGTCCAGCCGGCCCGCAGTAGCACCGCGAAGAAGCCGACCAGCACCAGTGCCGCGGAGATCAGGCCAAGGAACCCCCAGGCGCGGACCAGCATCCGCCCGTCAATCACCTTGTCGGTACGCCGGCGCGGTGGCCGGTCCATCAGGCCCGGCTCGGCCGGTTCCCGACCCAGGGCGAGCGCGGGGAGGGTCTCGGTGCCGAGGTCGATAGCGAGAATCTGCATGACGGTCAGCGGCAGCGGTACGGACCCGGCGGACAATGCGAAGACGAGGAACGGGACGACCTCTGGAGTGGCGTGGGCGAAGATGTACAGGATGAACTTGCGCACGTTGTCGTAGACCCGCCGCCCCGCCTCCACCGCGGCGACGATGGTGGCGAAGTTGTCGTCGGTGAGCACCATCGTGGCGGCCTCCCGGGTCACGTCCGTGCCGGTACGCCCCATCGCCACGCCGATATCGGCGCGCCGTAGCGCCGGCGCGTCATTGACCCCGTCACCGGTCATCGCCACCACCTGCCCGTTGGCGCGCAGCGCCTCGGCGATGCGCAGCTTGGCCTCCGGCGAGACGCGGGCAAAGATCACGTCCCGCGGTTCGTCGAGGAGACGGCCAAGGTCGTCCTGGGACATCCCGGCCAACTGGTCCCCGGTCACGATCGCCGGCTCGCCCCGGGTGATGCCCACCTGCTCCGCGATCGCCGCCGCGGTCAGCCCGTGGTCGCCGGTGACCATGATGATCCGGACGCCGGCGGTGTGGCAGCGGGCCACCGCGTCGGGGACCTCGGGCCGGGCCGGGTCCAGCATCGCGACGAAGCCCAGGAACGACAGCTCGCGCTCGGCCTGTCCGCGCTCTCGTGGCATGTCGGTCAGCCGTCGCTGGGCCAGACCGAGCACCCGCCGGCCCTGCCGGGCCTGGGTCGTGACGGCCTCGGCCAACCTGGCCCGCTCCGGGTCGTCCAGGGGCCGCTCGCGGCCGTCCGCATCGATGATCTGGGTACACCGGGACAGCACGGCCTCCGGGGCACCCTTCGTGTTCACCCACAGGCCGTGCTCGTCCGCGTCGATGGTGGACATCAGGCGCAGCCGGGCGTCGAAATGGAACAGGGCACGGCGGCCGCGTCGTGCGTCGGCGGTGCGTGCCTCGCTGTCCAGCCCGGTCGCGAACCGGAGCAACGCGACCTCGGTCGGATCTCCGGACACCTGGTCCGGCCGGAGCTCCGCGTTGTTGCACCGCACGGCCGATCGGGCCAGTTCCCGCATCGCGGCACTGACCCGCGGTACCGGAGTCTCCAGGTGCTCCAGCAGCGTACCGGCCGCCCAGGCCGCGGTGACCCGCATCTTGTTCTCGGTTACCGTGCCCGTCTTGTCGGTACAGATGACCGTGGTCGAGCCCAGGGTCTCGACCGCGCTGAGCCGTTTGACCACGGCCCCGACGCGGGCCAGACTTCGTACTCCCACGGCCAGGGCGAGCGTGATCGTCGGCAGCAGGCCTTCCGGTACGTTGGCGACCAGCAGGCCGATGGCGAAGGTGAACGCGTCGGAGTTCGTCATGCCGGCGACCAGTGCCCCGATCGGGAAGAAGACCAGCCCGGCACCGGCAGCGACGGCGGCGATCAGCCACGCCACCCGGCGGACCTTCCTCTCCAGCGGGCTCTCCTCGCGGCCGACCCGCTGTGACAGGGCGGCGATCCGGCCGAGCTCGGTACGCATGCCGGTGGCATAGACCAATGCCTGTGCCTCGTCGGCGAGGCAGGAGGTGCCGCTGAAGACGAGGTTGGCTGCTTCGGTCGGCGACCGCACCCGACGGGTCGAGTCGGCCGACCGGTAGACGGGCTGCGACTCTCCGGTCAGTGCCGACAGGTCTACCTCCACAGCGCCGCTGAGCAGGCGGGCGTCGGCGGAGATCCGGTCGCCTTCGGTAATCGACAGGATGTCGCCCGGCACCAGTTCCGTCGCGGCGATCTCCTGCCGCCGCCCGTCGCGGACGACGGTTGCGTGCGCAGGCAGGTACCGGGCCAGCGCCTCCACCGCCCGCTCGGCTTGCCGTTCCTGGACGGAGGCGAACACCGCGTTCAATGCGATCACGGCCACGATGGCGATGCCGAGTACTGGTGTCCCGGCGACCCAGGCGAGCAAGGCGGCGACCCACAGCAACAGCGCCAGCGGGTGGACCAGCTGCCGGGCGAGTTCCCGCCACCAGCCGCGGCGACCCTGCCGGCGTAGTTCGTTAGGCCCGTAGGCGGTGAGCCGGCCTTGGGCTTGCGGGGCGGAGAGCCCCTCCGGCCGCGCGTCGAGCTCGCGTAGCAGGGCTGGCAAGGGCTGCTGCGGATCCGGCACGGTCGGGGCGGCGGAGTCCTGGGCAGTGTTCTGCCGCGCCACGCGTTCAGGCTCCCCCAACAGGACGGTGCCGCGGGTTCATTTCGCGCATCCTCCCCGGGGACGCTGCGGGCGGCCGTATCGTCGTGAAATAGCACAGCCACAGTCCGGGGGGAAGGCCGCGATGGCGGAGCCGCGGGAAGCCTTCGTGGAGTTGCAGGATCGGGTTGGCGCGCCCGGAGCGTCGATGCTCGACGAGCTTCGCCGGGCCGCCGCCGCGTCCGGGCAGGTCGGTGAGGCGGACTTACGGCGACTGGCCAGCCGGTACGGCTGGCCGGTCGCGGCCGTGACCGGCACCGCTTCGTTCTACGCGGACTTCGCCGAGGCGTGCACCGGTCGGCGGCAGGTGCGGGTGTGCGAGGGCACGTCATGCTTCGCCAGTACCGGTGGCCGGCATCTGGCGGCCCTGGAGCAGGCCCTGGGCGTACGCCGCGGAGAATGCGCCGCGGACGGGTCGGTATCTCTGCAAGGCGTCCGGTGTCTGGGCTACTGCTACGCCTCACCCGCCGCCCTCGACGGGAAACAACCCCGGACCGGCCCGGACCTCGGCGGCCTGCTCACCGCGGGTGAAGCCCGGCCGGGCGCCGTACGGCCACCGCCGGAGCCGATCCCGTTCGCCAGCCTGGCGGAGCGCCCGGTCACGCTTTCTGGCCTACTCGGCATCGAAGGATGCTGGGAGGTCTGGCCGCGGGTCCTCGCCTCCGGATCGCCCGACGAGGTCGTCGCCGAAGTCGCCGCGTCCGGGCTGCGCGGCCGGGGCGGCGCGGAGTTCCCGGTGGCCCAGAAATGGTCGATGACCGCCCGGGGTCCGGCGCCCCGCTACGTGGTGGCCAACGGGGACGAGGGTGACCCCGGCTCGTACTGCGATCGCCTCCTCATGGAGGCGGACCCACACCGGGTGCTGGAGGGCCTGGCGCTGGCCGGGTTCGCGGTGGGGGCACGCCATGGCCTGGTACTCGTGCGGTCGGAGTACCCGGTCGCCGCTGACCGGATGCGCGCGGCGGTGGACCAGGCCCGGGCAGAGGGCCATCTCGGCAACGGTGTCCACGGCTCCCAGGTCGATTTCGACGTGGAGATCGTGGTCGGGGCCGGCTCCTATGTCGCGGGCGAGGAGACCGCGTTGATGCACAGCCTGCAGGGCCTGCGCGGCGATGTCCGCCCGAGGCCCCCGTACCCCGCGTGCCGAGGTTTCCGGGAACGCCCGACGGCACTCAACAACCTGGAGACGCTCGCCGCGGTGCCGTGGGTGGTACGCCATGGCGGTTCCACCTACGCCCGTCTCGGCCGTCCGGAGGAGCGGGGTACCAAGCTCGTCTGCCTGAGCCAGCTCTTCCGCCGGCCCGGCGTGTACGAGGTGGAGTTCGGGGTGCCGTTGCGTGAGCTGGTGGACGAGGTCGGCGGAGGGTTGCGGGAACCACACCTGTTACGGGCGGTGCAGATCGGCGGCCCGCTCGGCGGGTTCCTCGCCGCTGACCAGCTCGACCTGCCCCTGCTCGCGGGGCCGCTCGCGCAGGCCGGCGTCGCACTCGGCCACGGCAGCCTGATCGCCATCGACTCGGCCATGCCCGCCGACGCCCTGCTACGGCACCTCTGGGCGTTCGGCGCGGCGGAGAGTTGTGGGGCCTGCACGCCGTGCCGGGTGGGCGCCCGCCGCGGATTGGAGCTGGCCGAGCGGATGCCGACGGACGGCCGGGCGGCGGCGGTCGCCGAGATGGACCCGTTGCTCGAGGTCCTGGCGGTGGCGAGCCTGTGTGCCTTCGGCCGCGGGCTCGCCAGCTCGGTGCGCAGCCTGCTACGGGCGTACTCGAGTGAGCTGGGTGGCGGCCGATGATGCGGGTGTGGGTCGACGGCGTACCCGTTGCCGTACCCGGGGACGCAACGGTGCTGGACGCCGTACGGGCTGCCGGGATCGCCCTGCCAACGCTCTGTCACGACGAGCGGATATCGCCGCAGGGGTCGTGCCGGGTCTGCCTGGTGGCCGTGCCCGAGGACGTGGTCGTGCCCGCCTGTACCACCCCCGCGGCAGACCAGCTGGTCGTCCGTACCGACAGCGCGGCGGCCCGCACCGCGGCGCGGTTGGCGCTCGAGCTGCTCGTCTCCCAGCTGCCGGCCCGGGCCCTGGAGCTTCCGCCCGAGCGCAGCGAGCTGGTCCGGGCGTGCGCGTACTTCGGCGTGACGGCCAGCCGGTTCCACGGCGCCATCCACCGTCGCGGTACCGACCACTCCCATCCGTACGTCAAACTGGACGCCGACCTGTGCATCGCCTGCGGTCGCTGCGTGCGCATGTGCTCCGAGGTGCAAGGTACGTTCGCGCTGTCCATGGCCGGCCGGGGATTCGACACCGTCGTCGTCGCCGGCACCGGCGGCCCCTGGGTGAAGTCTCCCTGCGTGGCGTGCGGTGGCTGCGTCGACAGTTGCCCGAGCGGAGCGCTGTCCGAGCCGGGCCTGCTCGACCGGCGGCCCCTCACCGGGGCCACGACAACCACCTGTGGGTACTGTGGCGTCGGCTGTACCCTGCGGGTGCACGTACGGGAGGGGCACGTCGCCGCCGTCACACCGGTGCATGACGCCCCGGTCAATCGCGGGCACGCCTGCGTCAAAGGCCGCTTCGCGCACGCCTTCACCCGGTCCCGCGACCGGCTGCACATGCCACTGGTCCGCGACGGCGACCGGCAGTCGCCGCTGCGTCCCGCGTCGTGGGCGGAGGCCATCACCGTGGTCGCGACGCGGCTCGCGGCCATCCGCACCGGGCATGGCCCCGACTCGATCGCGATGATCTCCTCGGCTCGGGCGACCAACGAGGAGAACTACGTGGCCCAGAAGTTCGCTCGTGCCGTCCTGGGCACCAACAACATCGACAACTGTTCCCGGCTGTGCCATGCCCCGTCGGCTGCCGGCCTGACCGCGTCGTTCGGGCTGGCCGGGGGCACCAACTCCCTGGACGACCTCGATCGCACGGACTGCATCCTGCTCGCCGGCGCCAACCCGACGGAGGCACATCCGGTCGTCGGTGCCCGGATCAAGCAGCTGGTGCTGCGCGGCGCCAAGCTGGTGGTCGTCGACCCACGCCGCATCGACCTGGCCGAGATCGCCGACGTGCACGTGCAGTGCCGCGCGGGAGCCAACGTCGCGGTCTTCAATGCAATCGCCCGCGTGCTCCTGGACGAGGGGTACGCCGACCTGGAATTCCTCCGCTCGCGCGCCGCCGGGCTCGACGAGCTCGCCGCGCTGCTACAGGACTATCCGGTCGCCCGTGCGGCCGGGCTGGCCGGCGTCGACCCCGACACCCTCGCCGCGGCGGCACGCCTGTACGGCGGAGCAAAGCGACCGGCCATTGTCTACGGTCTGGGCATCACCGAGCACGCGCACGGCCCCGACGGCGTCCGTACGCTGGCGAACCTGGCGATCCTGAAAGGCGCGGTCGGTACCCGTGGCGGCTGTGGCGTGCTGCCGCTGCGCGGACAGAACAACGTCCAAGGCGCCTCGGACATGGGTGCGCTGCCGGACCTGTTGCCCGGATACCAGCCCGTCGCCGACGCGGCCGTCCGGGACAGGTTCTCGCGATCGTGGCAGGCGCCGGTGCCCGATCGGCCCGGACTACGCATCCTGGAGATGTTCGACGCGGCCATCGCTGGCCGGCTGCACGCGCTGTACGTCATCGGCGAGGACATCGCGCAGACCGACCCGGACAGCGGACGCGTACGGGATGCGCTAGCCGCCTGCGATCTCGTCGTCTGCCACGACCTGTTCCTCTCCCGCACCGCCGAACTCGCGGACGTGGTGCTGCCGGCGACCTCTTTCCTCGAGAAGGACGGGACCTTCGTCAACTTCGACCGCAGGTTCCAACGGGTACGCCCTGCGCTGGCCGCACCCGGCCCGGCCAGAAGCGACTTCGACATTCTCCATCTCGTGGCTGCCGCCATGGGCTCGCACCTGGGCTGCTCGACCCCGGCTGCGGCGCTGGCCGAGTGCGCCGCGGTGACTCCGCTGTTCGGTGGGATCTCGCATTCCCGGCTCGACCGGGAAGGGGCGTTGCACTGGCCGTGCCGGTCGCCCGACCAGCCGGCTGAGGCCACCCTCTATCTCGATTCCTTTGCCACGCCCGATGGGCTCGCCGCGCTGGCCGCGCGACCGTACCTGCCACCGGGTGAACAACCCGACGCCGAATTCCCATACGTGCTGATCACCGGACGCCGGCTCGTGCACTACAACAGCGGATCGATGACCCGGCGCACGGCGAACGCGGAGCTGTTCCCGGCCGAACTGCTCGACGTCAACCCGCGGGACGCCGACCAGCTGGGACTCGCCGACGGTGACCGGGTGGCGGTGACCAGCCGCCGGGCGTCCCTGGTGATTCCGGTCCGCCGTACCGGTACGGTGGCGCCCGGCGAGACCTTCATCACCTTCAGTTTCGCGGACGCTCCGACGAACGCCCTCACCTCGGACCATGCCGATGAGGCGACCGGTTGCCCCGAATACAAGGTGACCGCGGTATCGATCCGTCCGGTCTGATTGACACTCCCCGGTCTGATTGACACTCCCCGGTCTGATTGACACTCCCTTGGCATAAAGACCCGGCCTATGTTGCGCGATCGCCGCGGCCGGTACGTCGCGCACCGGCCGGCTAGATTCGCGCCTGGCGCCAATACGCCCATCACAACGTCGAGCCTGACGTATCGTCGGTCGACGATACGTATCTTGCTAGCGCGGCGTACTCGCGCACCGTGCATGTCGCCGTGCTGTGCCTCGGACACGGAAGGCGACGACCTATGGCACTTCAGTCGGATCGTACGTTCGGCAGGTACCGGCGGGCAGGCGGCGCAGCGGCCGCACTGCTGCTCGTGTTCGGCCTGCTGCCAGCGATGGCGTCGGCCGACGGGCCCGATCCACGGATCGGGCTGGGCGCAGGCTGGCTCGACGCCCAGACCGCGGCGAGTGGCCTGGAGTTCCTGGCGCACCGGGACAAGCCGGCGGGCTTCATCAATCCCGCGAACCCGGGCGACTTCGGCTTCGTCACATCGGATCTTGCATTCAGCGGCCACCACGCGTTCGTGGGCAACTTCAACGGGTTCAACATCGTCGACATCGCCCAGCCCGATAACCCGACGATCGTCACCAGCGTCGTGTGCCCCGGTGGGCAGGGCGACATGTCCGTCTACGGCAACCTGCTCTTTATGTCGGTCGAGGAGTCTCGCGCCCGGGTCGACTGTGGTACGGACCCCGCGACGGGTACCCGCTTCCAGGGCGTCCGGATCTTCGACGTCAGCGACGTGGCGAACCCGGTGCAGCTCGCCACCGTCCAGACGTGCCGGGGCTCCCACACCCACTCCGTGGTGACCGACCCGGACGGCTCGGAGAACATTTACATCTATGTTTCCGGCACCGCCGGGGTCCGGCCAGCCACCACGCTGGCCGGCTGCAACAACAACCCGGCGGCCGGTGAGAACCCGTCGAGGTGGCGGATCGAGGTCATCAAGGTGCCGTTGGCGGCACCCCAGCTGGCCGCCGTCGTCAGCGAGCCGAGGCTGTTCCGGGACCCGGATACCGGTGCGATCGACGGGCTGCAGAACACGCTGCCGACGCCGCGCCATCCGTCCGGTGCGCCGTGGGGGCCGTCGCCCATCACCGACGCTTGCCACGACATCACCGCGTACCCGGCGATCGGGTTGGCGGCGGCCGCTTGTGAGGGCAACGGCATTCTGATCGACATCTCCGATCCCGCCAACCCGGTGCGGATCGACGAGGTGTCCGATCCGAACTTCGCGTACTGGCACTCGGCGACGATCAACAACGACGGCACCAAGGTGATCTTCACCGATGAGTGGGGTGGCGGGACCGGGGCCCGGTGCCGACCGACCGACCAGCCGCAATGGGGCGCCGACGCGATCTTCGACATCGTCGGCGGCCACCTGCAGTTCGCCAGCTACTACAAGCTGCCGGTCACCCAGACCCTCCAGGAGAACTGCGTGGCACACAACGGGTCTCTGGTACCGGTGCCCGGTCGAGACATCATGGTGCAGGCGTGGTACCAGGGCGGCATCTCGCTGATGGACTTCACCGACTCCGCCCACCCGAAGGAGATCGCGTTCTTCGACCGCGGGCCGATCAGCGCGACATCGCTCGTCCTTGGCGGATTCTGGTCGGCGTACTGGTACAACGGCAACATCTACGGCAGCGAGATCGCCCGCGGCTTCGACGTGTTCGGGCTGACTCCCAGCGCGCAGATGTCGCCGGCAGAGATCGCCGCGGCCCGGCAGGTGGAGCTCGTCCAGTTCAATGCCCAGCACCAGACGAAGACCACGTGGGTGCCGAGCTTCGCGGTCGCCCGCGCCCACTTCGACCAGCTCATTCGGGCCGACACTATCGACCATCCGCTGGACTTCCAGGTCGACATGTTCCTGCGGCGGGCCGAGCAGTTCGCCGCCGGCGGACAGGCCGACGCCGCGAGATCGCAGTTGCAGGAGATAGCCGGCAAGCTGGTCGCTCCCGAGCACCAGACGCTGAAGCAGGCGATCCTGGATCTGGCCGGAACGCTCTAGCCCGAACCCGGTGCGGTGCCTTGGCTCGACGCAGCCAAGGCACCGCTCACGGCAGCGTGGCCAGCAGCTCCTGCATGCGGCGGATCTCGATGTCCTGATCGGCGTTCACCTCGCGGGCGAACCGGTCGCTCGCCGGCTCGAGCCCGCCGCCCGTCGCGTACAGCTCCCGCACCATCGTCAGTGCGCCCTCGTGATGGTGGATCATCAACTCGAGGAAGAGTCGGTCGAACTCGGCGCCATGCGCCTGCTCGAGCTGATTGAGCTGCTCGTCGTTGAGCATTCCCGGCATGAGCTTGTCGTGCCCGGCATGGCTCAGGTGCGGCCCCGGGACCTCCTCGCCACGGTCCTTGAGCCAGCGTTCCATCTGGGTGATCTCGTCGCGCTGCGAGACCTCGATCCGGCTCGCGAGCAGCGGCAGGTCCGGGCTCCGGCTACGAGACCTCACCAGGGCGGTCATCTCGAGGGCCTGAGCATGATGCGGAATCATCCGCTGCATGAATAGCGTGTCGGCCGCCGTGTGCGCAGGTGGCGAGAAGGTCGCCAGCTCGTCGGCGGCCAGTGTTCGACCCGGCTGGCCCGGCGCACCCGGCTGGATAACTCGCGGGCCGGTGGGCTCGGTCGATGCGTCACCGGCACCATGGAATGCGACCAGCAGTCCCACGTTGAGGGCGACGGCGGCCAGCACGGCTGGCACGACAACGCGGCGCGACGGGAACACGACTCACAACTCTATCGGTGCGCATGGCGTCAGGCGACCTACCTGCCGGCAGCGGCGTCATGCAGCTCGCGTCGCCATGCACCTCGCCTCGCCGTTGCCGCCACCGGCCTGGTCGGGGCGGTCAGGTTCGCCCTGACCAGGCGTGCTGTGGTGCAGGTTAGGGCATGCCGGTGCAGGCCACCAACTCAGGTAGCCCGGCGCTACCGAACAGCAGGGCGCCGGCGCGACCGTTGAACAGTCCAGGCTGGGCGTAGTAGTCGGACTGCGCGGCGAGGGTGATCTGCGCCAGCGCGTCGGCGTAGCGTTCGCTTGCCCGATGCACCAGGAACTCCTGAAGCACCAGCCCGATACCGATGCTGCCGGTGCCGAGGTACGGCAGCGTCCGCCAGCCCTCGTTGACCTGCAGCGAGCCGTCGGTCTGGCTCACGCACCGGCCGCCGTCCTGTTCATCGACACCCCCACCAAGTTGCTGGGGCAACATCTCGAACCGGGACAGGGAGAGGAAGTCGATGCAGGCAGTCGTGTTCCACGGCATAGGCGACATTCGCCTTGACAACGTTCCCGAACCGGAAATCGAGCAACAGACCGATGCCGTCGTGCGCATCACCACGGCGGCAATCTGCGGCACCGACCTGCATTTTGTCCGGGCACGGGGGGCCATTGACGCCGTGGGCGTGGACGCGGAAAGCGAACCGGCAGAACGGGCACTGGCCGCCTGGCGGAGCGCCGGCACAGGTCCACTCGTGGGCGGTCGAGACGCTCGCCAAAGGCGGGAACGCTGAGCATCATCGGGGTATATCCATTGACCGACAAGTTCTTCCCGATCGGCAGAGCGATGAACCGAAACGGCTGGCTCACGGTGGCGTTGGAACCGACCCGTTGACCGAACCTCGCGGAGGGTCAGCCCAGGGTCAGCCCTGCGGCACGACTCGAGGCTCGACCGGCCGGAACACGGTGGGCGCGCCGGGCGCACCGCCACGCCGCGTGGTGTACTCGGGGACCCCGACGCACGTGAAGAGCAGCGCTGCGAGGCCGTCCGACTCGCCGAGCAGCGTGGGCACGTCCGCGTCGTGGAACGTCATGCCGGAGGCGCTCGCGCCGAGCGCGTATGCGGCGAGGTGCAACCGCCCCTCCACCAGGCCGGCCGCCAGCTGCGCGGCGCGGTAGCTGCGGTCGTCTAGGCCGGCCAGCGGCGCTGCCGCGACGACGACGTACGCCGCATCGCCGGCGAGGCTCTGGTCGAGGCAGACGTGCTGTAGCTCCTCGCGGAGGTCCCCGGCTCGCACCGGGTGCTCGAGGTCCGGCCACCGGTAGGCGCCCGGCGGGACCCCCTCGACACCGTGGACGACCACCCAGTGCGGCACGTCGATGCCGCGCAGCGCCGCCCGCAAGGGCCACGCCAGGAGGGGGTACCGGAGCCTCCGGCTGCGGTCCATCAGGCGCTGCGAGCCGCGGCGCAGGACGACCTCGTTCACGGACTCCGACGCGGGTACGTCCGGCAACGCAGGCCCTTCCGGCCAGGCAGCGCCAAGCTGGTCGCGCTCGCCCGCGCGTTGCGCAGCGGTGCACAGCGGGAGTTCGACCGGCGGCAGCTTACCTGTCGCGGCCGGGCCGCCCGGTGCCACCGCCGGGTCGCCATCGCCGAACGACAGCAGCGCCAGCGGGTACTCGTGCACGCCGTCCGCGCCGACGAGCGCGCGCAGCCGCGCGTCCGGGAACAGGCTGCGCAACCGCGGCCGCAGCCCGGCGGCCGCGGCCGCCGTGGACAGCTGCGCCAGCAGCGTCCCGGCGTCCCAGTACAGGTGCCGCCAGCCGCGCTCGGCGTAGCGCCAGCCCGTTCGCCACGGCACACCGGTCACCACTATCGTCGTGGCGCTGCCGCCCGCGGCCGGCGCGATCTGTGCGAGCGAGTGCTCCTGCCCGTCGTACCAGTGGACGCCGTCCGGGACCCCGGCCACACCGCGCGTGCTGGCATAGACCTCGAGCGGGAAGCGCGCGCCCGCGGACCCGGACGCACGGAAGGGAAGCCACCGCCCGTCGCGCTCGACGACTCGGACGACGCCGGCGCCGAGGAAGAGCACGCGTCCCAGCTGTGCGGCGTCCAGCGGCTGTGCCACAGCCGGGTGCCCGCCGAGCGCCGCGGTCGCGGGCACGCCGGGGTCCGGCAGGTCGCGTGGCAGTGGCACGACCGGCAGGTCGCGGTAGGCCTTCATGGCCGGCGGCCTGGTATCGGGGTCGTTCGGGACGAGGTCGTGGCGCACCCGCGGATCGTCGACCGGCACGTCCCACGGCCGGTCCGCGACGTACGACGTCAGCCGGTGCAGCAGCCCGGCACCCGACTCCAGGTCCACGCGCCCATCCTGCCCCAGGAGGGTCAGCGCAGTGCGCGATCGTCAGGTGCCGAGGGCGTCCCGTTGCCCGGCTGGGCTGGAGCCCGGTGCGGGTATTGTCCGGAACCGCGCCGCCCGTTCGTCACCCTGGTGAGATCACCACACCGAGGAGCGTAGAGATGAAGTACATGATGTTCGTCTGCACCGACACCGCGCCAGACACGGACAAAGCTGACGAGCCTGACATCGACGTATGGGTGGCGGAGAACGACGCGCGTGGTCGGCGCCTGGACGGCAACGCGCTGGCGCCCAGGTCTGCGGCCACGACAGTGCGCGTCCGGAACGGCGAACTGCTGGTCTCCGACGGTCCCTTCGCCGAGACAAAGGAGGTGATCGTGGGCTACGACCTGCTCGACTGCGCCGACCTGGACGAGGCGATCGAGGTGGCCCGCAGCCACCCGATGGCGCGCGGCGGACGGCTGGAGTTGCGGCCGTTCGCCGACCTGACGGACTGACCAGGTGACCGATCCGGGTGCGGCTGCGACGGCTGCGGCCGTCGCAGCCGCAAGCGCGGACTCGTACCCGCGGATCGTCGCCGCCCTGATCCGCGTCACCGGTGACTGGACGCTGGCCGAGGACTGTGCCCAGGAGGCGCTGATGCGCGCCCTCGAACGGTGGCCCGCGGACGGCCTGCCCGCCAACCCGGGTGGTTGGCTCATGACGGTCGCGCGCAACCGCGCGATCGACTCGCTGCGGCGGGCGTCGGTCGAGCGCCAGAAGATGCATGAGCTGGCGGTGCTCGCGCTGGTCGACCCGGGTCCTGCGACAGCGGAGGAGGAGGAGGTCGTGGACGACCGGCTGCGGCTCATCTTCACCTGCTGCCACCCTGCGCTCGCACTAGATGCCCGCGTGGCGCTGACGCTGCGTGCGGTTGGCGGAGTGCCGACCGCCGACATCGCGCGGGCCTTCCTCGTCAGCGAGTCGACCATGGCCCGGCGGCTGACCCGGGCCAAGACAAAGATCGCAGACGCCCGCATCCCGTACCAGGTACCACATGGCCCGGCGCTCGCCGAACGGCTTCCCGGCGTCCTCGCCGTGCTCTACCTGTTGTTCACCCGCGGCTACAACGCCGATGGAGAGCCCGCGTTCGCGGACGAGGCGATCCGTCTGGTCCGGCTGCTCGACCAGCTCCTGCCGCGCCAGCCCGAGGTGTTGGCACTGCTGGCCCTGTTCCTCTTCCAGCACTCCCGCCGGGACGCCCGCCGGGATACCGACGGCAACCTGGTCACCCTCGACAAGCAGGACCGCACCCGGTGGGACCACGCCGCGATCGCCGAGGGTCTCGAGATCCTGGCGAGGACTCGCGAGCACGGCCCGTACGCGCTGCAGGCCCGGATCGCTGCCGGCCATGCGACCGCGCCGTCCCTCGACGCCACCGACTGGGCGGCGATCGCGAGGTCATACGACGAGCTCGCCCGGGTACAGCGCTCACCCGTGGTCGAGCTGAACCGGG
>JAEHDK010000637.1 GCA_016880465.1 Micromonosporaceae bacterium | reverse complement strand
GGCGCCCGGCACCGGCCGTGGCGCCGGGTCCGCGGGTGCCGGTACCAGCCCGACCCGCGCGACGCGCCGGCCGTCGAGCACGACCACGCGCAGGAGCCAGCCGCCGAGCCGTACCTCGTCACCGGCGACCGGCAACCGGCCGAGCCGGGCCATGAGGAAGCCGCCGACGGTCTCGTACGGCCCGGCCGGCAGGACCAGCCCGGTGCGCTCGGCGAAGTCGGCGAGGTTGAGCCGGCCGTCCACCTCGGCGGGGACCGCCCCGCCGGGCAACGCCGGCTCGGGTGCGGCGTCGTACTCGTCGTGGATCTCGCCGACGACCTCCTCGATGAGGTCCTCCAGCGTGACGATCCCGGCCGTGCCGCCGTACTCGTCGACGACCACGGCCAGCTGGTGGCCCTCCCGGCGCATCTCGGACAGCGCCGCGAGCACCCGCTTCGAGCCGGGCAGCCGTTTGATCTCGCGCGCCAGCTCGCCGACCGTGGTGCGCGCGTCGTCCCGCGGCCGTACGAGCAGGTCCCGAAGGTGGACGAACCCGACCACGTCGTCGTGCGTACCGTCGATCACCGGGAAGCGGGAGTGGATGGCCGAGCCGACGGCGGCCGCGGCCACGTCGACCGGCTGTGCCGCGTCGAGGAAGGCGACCTCGGTCCGGGGCACCATCACCTCGCGGACGAGGCTGGTGCCGGCCGCCAAGACCTCGTCGATGAGGCGGCGCTCTTCCCGGTCGAGGATTGTGTTTGCGGCGATCAGGTCGCGCAGCTCGGCCTCGGTGATCTGCTCGCGACCGGCCGTCGGGCTAGCGCCGAGCAGCCGGGTAACCATCCACCGGGTCGCGGCGTCGGCCCCGCGTACGACGACACGGGCCACGCCGCGGGCGAGTGGCCCGGGCCGCCGGCGCACAAGTTCCGGCATCCCCGAATAGTAGACAACTCGGCACGGCCCCGCCCATGTTGGTGTGCGGTGCGGGTCAGGTTTCCACCATGCCGGGACGGTCGCCCGTAGGCTGATGTGCCTGGGCGTGCGAGGCGTGCCAGGCGTACGAAGGGTGCGGACGTGAGACTGCTCGTCACCGGTGGCGCCGGCTACATCGGCAGTGTCGTCTCGGCGATGCTGCTGGAGGCCGGCCATGAGGTAGTGGTCCTCGACGACATGTCGACCGGCCATCCAACCGCGGTCCCGCCCGGCGCGACCGTGATCCGCGGCCGCATCCACGACGCAGCCGACGTGGTCACCCCGGACCTCGACGGGGTGCTGCACCTGGCCGGGCTGATCGCGGCCGGCGAGTCGATGGTCAAGCCGGAGCTCTACTGGCACACCAACGTGGTCGGGTCGCTCGCCCTCCTCGACGCGGTCCGCGCGGCCCGGGTCCCGCGGCTGGTCTTCTCGTCCACCGCGGCGGTCTACGGCAACCCGACCGAGATCCCGATCCCGGAGACCGCGGCGATGGCGCCGACCAACACGTACGGGGCCACGAAACTCGCGATCGACCTGGCCATCGCGTCCGAGGCGACCGCACACGACCTCGCCGCCGTCTCGTTGCGGTACTTCAACGTCGTCGGCGCGTACGGTCCGTACGGCGAGCGGCACGAACCCGAGACGCACCTGATCCCGATCGCGCTGGAGGTGGCCGCCGGTCGCCGGGAGAAGCTGCAACTGTTCGGCGACGACTACCCGACCCGGGACGGTACGTGCATCCGCGACTACATCCACGTCGCCGATCTCGCCCGGGCGCACCTGCTCGCGCTCGCGGCCGCCGAGCCTGGTCGGCACCGGGTCTACAACCTCGGCAGCGGCACGGGCTTCTCCAACCGGCAGGTCGTCGACGTCGTACGGGAGGTCACCGGACACCCGCTGCCGGTGGAGATCGCTCCGCGCCGCCCCGGCGACCCGGCCGCGCTCATCGCCTCGTCGGCGAAGGCGCGCGCCGAGCTCGGCTGGGTGCCGGAGCGGCCGGCGCTCGCCGAGATGGTGAGCGACGCCTGGACCTTCGCCCGGCGCACCCGACCCGCCCCGCGCGCATGAACGCCCGCGGATGACCGCCGACGGACGCACTGCCGACGTCCGGGCCGCAAGCGAGTTCAAGGAGGCCACGGGTGAGGCGCCGGCCGGGGTGTGGGTGGCGCCCGGCCGGGTGAACCTGATCGGCGAGCACACCGACTACAACGGCGGGTACGTGCTGCCGTTCGCGCTACCGCACCGTACCGCGGTGGCGGCCATCCCGCTCGGCCGTCCGGAGTGGACTGTCCACTCCGAACAGACCGCGGAGACGGTCCGCTTCGACGAGTCCGCCCTGCTGCCGGGGCAGGTCACCGGGTGGGCGTCCTATGTGGCCGGTGTGGTGTGGGCGCTGCGCGGGGCCGGGTACGACCCGCCGGGCGCCCGGCTCGCGGTGGCCTCGGACGTCCCGGTCGGCGCCGGACTCTCGTCGTCGGCGGCGCTGGAGTGCGCCGTCCTCACCGCGCTGGTCGGGCTCGGCGACCTCGACGTGCCGCTGATCGACCGCCCCGCGATCGCGCAGCGGGCCGAGAACGATTTCGTGGGCGTGCCGTGCGGCATCATGGACCAGTCGGCGGCCACGCTCAGCCGCGCCGGGTTCGCGCTGTTCCTGGACTGCCGCTCGCTGTCGGCCGAGCACGTCCCGGTCGACCTCGCGCCCGCCGGGCTGGCACTGCTCGTCGTCGACACGCGGGCCCGGCATCAGCACCTGAACAGCCAGTACGCGGCGCGCCGTACGGCCTGTGCCCAGGCGGCGGCCGCCCTCGGCGTGGCCGCCCTGCGTGACCTCACGGTCTGGGATCTGCGTACCGCGCTCGACCGGCTCGACGACGAGGTCGCCGAGCGGCGCGTACGGCACGTGGTGACCGAGAACGACCGGGTCCTTGCGACCGTGGCCATGCTCCGCGCCGGCCGTCCCGCCGACGTCGGGCCGCTGCTGACCGCGTCGCACCGCTCGCTGCGGGACGACTTCGAGGTCTCCATCGCCGAGCTGGACGTGGCGGTGGAGGCCGCACTCGCGGCCGGCGCGCTCGGCGCCCGGCTGACCGGCGGAGGCTTCGGTGGCTGCGTGCTCGCCCTGGTCGAAGCGGCCGGCGCCGAGCTCGTGGTCGACGAGGTGACCCGGGCCTTCGCCGGGCGCGAATTCGGCGCGCCGGCGTGCTTCCTGGCCGACGTGAGCGAGGGCGCCACCCGGGTGGCCTGACCCGCGTCAGGCGGCTTCGAGGATCATGCCGGCGCCGACGGTCCGGTTCGTCGTCTCGTCGATGACCACGAACCCGCCCGTCGTCCGGTTGCGGCGGTACTCGTCGGCCAGCAGCGGGATCGTCGTACGCAGCCGGACCCGGCCGATCTCGTTGAGGGCCAGCCCGGTCGCGTGCTCGTCCCGGTGCAGCGTGTTGATGTCCAGCCGGTACTGCAGGTCGCGCACGATCGCCCGGGCGGACCGGGTGGTGTGCTTGATCGCGTACCTACCACCGACCGCCAGTGGGCGGGTCTCGTCCATCCAGCAGACCATCGCGTCGATGTCCTGCGCGGCCGCCGGGGCGTTGTTCGGCCGGCAGATCAGGTCACCGCGCGAGATGTCCAGCTCGTCGGTGAGCCGGATCGTCACCGACATCGGCGGGAACGCCTGGGGCACCGGACCGTCCGCGGTCTCGATGCTGGCGATCCGGCTGGTGAAGCCCGACGGCAGGACCATCACCTCGTCGCCCGGCTTGAGGATCCCGGACGCCACCTGACCGGCGTACCCGCGGTAGTCCGGGTACCTCGTCGACTGTGGACGGATGACGTACTGCACCGGGAACCGCACGTCGACCAGGTTCCGGTCGGAGGCGATGTGCACGCGTTCCAGGTGGTGCAGCAGCGACTGGCCCTCGTACCACGGCATGTTCGCGGACCGGCTGACGATGTTGTCGCCATGCAGCGCGGACACCGGGATGGCGGTCAGGTCCGGCGCCTCCAGCTTCGCCGCGAACGAGGCGAACTCGTCGGCGATCTCCTCGAACACCGACTGCGACCAACCGACCAGGTCCATCTTGTTCACGCACAACACCAGATGGGGTACGCGCAGCAGCGAGCACAGGAACGCATGCCGGCGCGACTGCTCGACCAGCGCCTTGCGGGCATCGACGAGGATCAGCGCGAGATCAGCGGTGGACGAGCCGGTGACCATGTTCCGGGTGTACTGGATGTGCCCGGGCGTGTCGGCGATGATGAACTTCCGGCGCGGGGTGGCGAAGTACCGGTACGCGACGTCGATCGTGATGCCCTGTTCCCGCTCGGCGCGCAGCCCGTCGGTGAGCAGCGCCAGGTTCGTGTACTCGTCGCCCCGCGCCGCGCTGACCGCCTCGACGGCGGCGAGCTGGTCGTCGAACAGCGACTTGGTGTCGTAGAGCAGCCGGCCGATCAGCGTGGACTTGCCGTCGTCGACCGAGCCGGCGGTGGCGAACCGCAGGAGGTCCATCAGAAGTACCCCTCGCGCTTGCGGTCCTCCATCGCGGCCTCGCTGACCCGGTCGTCGCCGCGAGTGGCGCCGCGCTCGGTGATCCGGGTCGCGGCGACCTCCTCGATCACCTTGGCCACGGTGTCCGCGGTCGAGCGCACCGCCGCGGTGCAGCTCGCGTCGCCGACCGTGCGGTACCGCACCCGGGCGACGAACGGCCGTTCGTGCGGGCGGGTACGGAAGAACTCGTGCACCGCGTACAGCATCCCGTCGCGCTGCACGACCTCGCGGTCGTGCGCGTAATAGATGCTCGGCAGGGCCAGCCCCTCCCGGGCGATGTAGTGCCAGACGTCCAGCTCGGTCCAGTTGGACAGCGGGAACACCCGGATCGACTCGCCCGGATGGATGCGGCCGTTGTACAGCGCCCACAGCTCGGGACGCTGGTTCTTGGGATCCCACTGGCCGAACTCGTCCCGGAAGCTGAACACCCGCTCCTTCGCGCGGGCCTTCTCCTCGTCCCGCCGGGCGCCGCCGAACAGCGCGTCGAACCGGTACTTCTCGACGGCCGCAAGCAGGACCGGGGTCTGGATGCGGTTGCGGGACCCGTCGGCCGGCTCGTGCACCAGCCCGGCATCGAGCGCCTCGGACACGCTGGCGACGACCAGCGGTACGGACAACTCGTCGACCCGCTGGTCGCGGAAGGCCAGGACCTCGGCGAAGTTGTGCCCGGTGTCGACGTGCATGACCGGGATCGGGATCGGCGCCGGCCAGAACGCCTTCTCCGCCAGCCGCAGCATGACGATCGAGTCCTTGCCGCCGGAGAACAGCAGGACCGGACGGGCGAACTCGGCGATCACCTCGCGCAGCACGAAGATGCTCTCCGCCTCCAGCGCCTCGAGGTGGGAGACGCGGTACGCCGGTGCCGCCACCATTGTCGACCTTTCCGATCGGGTCAGCCGAGAATACCGGTGGCCCCGGCGAGCGCCTTGAGCAGCGCCGGGGCCAGGTCCCGGCGGCAGACCACCAGGTCGGGTAACCGGGGATCCACCTGGTTGTATTCCAGCGCAGATCCGTCGAGGCGGGAAGCGTGCAGTCCGGTGGCGGTCGCCACAGCCACGGGCGCGGCCGAGTCCCACTCGTACTGCCCGCCGGCGTGAACGTACGCGTCGACCTCGCCGCCGATCACCGCGGCGATCTTCGCCCCGGCCGAGCCCATCGGTACCGGCTCCGCGTCCAGCGCGTCCAGCAGGGTGGCCAGCAACGCCGGTGGCCGGGTCCGGCTGACCGCGATCCGGATCCGCTCGCCGGTCGCGGCCGGGTACGCGGGCGGCTGGGCGGTGTCCAGGACCACACCCCGGGCCGGCAGGCCCACCGCGCCGGCCGCGAGCCGCCCGGCCCGCGACG
>JAEHDK010000636.1 GCA_016880465.1 Micromonosporaceae bacterium | reverse complement strand
GGTGGCGGCCGGCGCCGCAGGTGTCGTGCCGCTGGCCCTGCACCTGCGCCCCGGCGCCCGCGAGTGGTACCTCGCCTGGCTCGCCCGGGAGCACCCCGAGCTGGTGTCGCACTACCGCGACGTGTACGGCGAGCGGGCGTACCTCGGCTCGGCGTACCAGCGCGAGCTGACCGCCCGCGTGCAGCAGACCACGCGGCGGTACGGGCTGCGGCCCGCCGAGCCGCAGGCGCATCGGTTGCCGAGCGGCCCGCCCGAGCCGCCCCCGGACGAGCAGCTCACGCTGCTGTGACGCGCCGGACCGGAGCCGTAGCTTCGAGTGTTCCCGGCATGTGGCAGGACTAGCGCGGCCTTATCGGGGAACAGAGGGGACCGTGAGCGGCCATGTCATGGTGTTCGCGCCGGCCCCGAAGCTGACGATCACCATCGAGCAGCGCGGCGACGTACCAGACATCCACCTGCACGCGGGCGGGCAGGGCGTCTGGCAGGCCCGCATGATCATCGGGCTCGGCGTACCGGTGGTGCTGTGTACGACGTTGGGCGGCGAGACCGGCCGGGTGTTGGCCTCGCTACTCGCCTCGGAGGGCGTCGAGCTGCACGCGGTCGACGGCGCCTCGCGCAACGGCGCGTACGTACACGACCGGCGCGGCGGGAGCCGGGTGGACCTCGCCGAGACGCCGAACGACCCGCTGTCGCGGCACGAGCTGGACGAGCTGTACGGCCTGACGCTCGCCCACGGCCTGGGGGCCGATGTCTGCCTGCTCGGCGGCGTCGCGGGGCACCACGTGGTGCCGCCGGACACGTACCGCCGGCTCGCCAAGGATCTCGGCCGCAACGGCCGGCCGGTCCTCGCCGACCTCGCCGGCGACTACCTGTCGGCGGTGCTCCAGGGCGCCCCCCGGTTCGTCAAGGTCAGCCATGACGAGCTGATCGCGGACGGCCGCGCCGAGAACGACAGCGGCCGCGAGCTCATCCACGCCATGCTGGCGATGCGCGCGGCCGGCGCGGAGTCCATTGTGGTCAGTCGCGCCGCCCGGCCCGCCCTGGCGCTGCTCGACGACGTCATCTTCGAGGTGGTGATGCCCGAGCTGGAGGCGGCGGATCCGCGCGGCGCGGGCGACTCGATGATCGCCGGGTGCGCCGCCGTGCTGGCGCAGGGCCACGACATGGCGGCCGCGGTACGCACCGGCGCGGCGGCCGGGGCCCTGAACGTCACCCGGCACGGGCTCGGTACCGGCCGGGCCGACGGGATCAGCACGCTCGCCGAGCGCGTGGAGCTGGTCGCCGTGAAGGAACCGCCATCGGCCAAACCGCGCCAGCTCACCACGCCGGACGATCTCGCGGCGCGGGTGAGGCCGCAGTGACCGACGCACTGCGTACGTTGGTGACGAACGATGACGGCATCGACTCGGACGGCCTGCACGTGCTGGCCGCGGCCGCCTGCGAGCACGGGCTCGATGTGGTGATCGCGGCACCGATGGGCGAGGCGAGCGGGTCCAGCGCGGCGATCACCGCCACCGAGATGAGCGGTCACGTCGTCGTCGAGGAGCGGTCGCTGCCGCATCTCAAGGGCGTACCGGCCCACGCGGTCGCGGCCACGCCGGGGTTCATCTCGCTGATCGCGACGCGCGGCGCCTTCGGCCCGCCGCCGCAGCTCGTGCTGTCCGGGATCAACCGCGGCGCGAACGTGGGGCACGCGATCCTGCACTCGGGTACCGTCGGCGCGGCGCTGACCGGCAACGCGTACGGCTGCCGGGCGCTCGCGGTCTCGCTGGACGTCGGGCTCGAGCCGGACCAGCCGCCGTGCTGGGACACCGCCGCCGAGATCGTCGGCCAGCTACTGCCGGTCGTGCTCGGCGCCACCGAGTCGCTGACCGTCAACGTCAACGTGCCGGACGTGGCGCCGGAACAGGTACGTGGAGTCCGCCGGGCCCGGCTGGCCGCCTTCGGTACCGTGCAGACCCAGCTCGCCGAGCGGGGCGAGGGCTTCCTGCGGGTGACGGTCGCGGACACCGAGGCGAAGCTGGAGCCCGGTACGGACGCCTCCTGCCTGGCCGACGGGTACGCGAGCGTGACGCCGCTCTGGTTCGTCTGCGAGGCGGCGGACGTCGCGCTCAGACTGTGAGCCCGCCCCGCGGGTCACCGCTTGTACTCCCGCAGCAGACCCCGCGAAATGATCGTCTTCTGGATCTCGCTGGTGCCCTCGCCGATCAGCAGGAACGGCGCCTCCCGCATGAGGCGCTCGATCTCGTACTCGGTGGAGTACCCGTACCCGCCGTGGATGCGGAACGCCTCCTGGACGACCTCGACGCAGTACTCGGACGCGAGCAGCTTCGCCATGCCCGCCTCGACGTCGTTGCGGGCGCCGGAGTCCTTGAGCCGGGCCGCGTTGACCATCAGGGCGTGTGCGGCCTCGATCTTCGTACCCATCTCGGCCAGCTTGAACGCGATGGCCTGATGCCCGGCGAGCGGCGAGCCGAAGGTGACGCGCTGCTGGGCATAGCCGATCGCGAGCTCGAAGGCGCGCAGCGAGATGCCGCACGCCCGAGCGGCCACGTTCACCCGACCGACCTCGATGCCGTCCATCATCTGGTAGAATCCGCGGCCCAGTCCGGTCTCCACGCCGCCGAGCACGGCCGATGCCGGTACCCGGTGCCCGTCGAGGACCATCTCGGTGGTCTCGACGCCCTTGTACCCCATCTTCTGGAGCTTGCCGGGGATGGTCAGGCCGGGCGCGGTCTCGCCGAAGCCGGGCGACTTCTCCAGCAGGAACGTCGTCATATTGCCGTAGCTGCTGTCCGCGCCGAGCTCGGTCTTGACGAGCGTCGCGACGACCGAGGAGTAGGCGCCGTTCGTCAACCACATCTTCTGTCCATTGAGGACGAAGTCAGCGCCGTCGCGGTCGGCCCGCGAGCGGATCGCCGCCACGTCCGAGCCGCAGCCGGGCTCGGACATCGAGAACGCGCCGCGTGCCTCGCCGGTGGCCATTCGCGGCAGCAGCGACTCGCGCTGCGCGGCGGAACCGTGCTGCGAGACGAGGTACGCCACGATGAAGTGCGTGTTGACGATGCCGGAGATGGACATCCAGCCGCGGGACAGCTCCTCGACCACGAGCGCGTAGGTCAGCAGCGACTCGCCGAGCCCGCCGTACTCCGGCGCGATCGTCAG
>JAEHDK010000076.1 GCA_016880465.1 Micromonosporaceae bacterium | reverse complement strand
GGGGTTCCACACCACCAGCACGTCGCCCGGGCGGATGGTCGAAATGCGCGCGCGCCCGTTCCATCCCATCAGGTCCTGGACGGAAACCCCATAGGTCTTGCTGATCGAAAAGAACGTCTCCCCGCGCTCGACGACGTGGCGCTGTTTTTCGAAGCGCGACTCATCGACCGACGCGGTCTTCGTCGATTCGGGGGCTTCCTGCTCGACCCGCGAAGAAGCAACATAGATGGCGAGCTTCTGCCCCGGGTAGATGTGGCGGCGCGACAGATTGTTCCACGAACGGATGCGTGACGCGCTGGTGCCGTGACGCTGTGCGATTTCGCTCAAGGTATCGTTGGGACGGACCGTGTAGACGACCCGAGACTTGCCGGCGGGTGCACTCGACGCGGCCGACGCGCGCTGCGCATAGCGCTCGAGCGCGCCGCGATCGATGGACGACGTCGGGTTCATGTACGACGGCTTGGAATTCTCGCCCGCCGGCGACGGCATGCGGCCGCCTGCCACGGGGATCATGACGACCTGGCCCACCTGCAACATGCTCCGGCGCTTCATGCCATTGGTATCGCGCAGCGCTTCCACCGACGTCCCGTAGCTGGATGCGATCCCGGAGAGGGTGTCGCCCTTCCTGACCCGGTGCTCCTTCCACGACACGCGTTTTTCGGGCGGCAGCTGGGCGAGGTTCTGGCTGCAGAGTTCTCCCGAGCCACTCGGCACCCGGACATGGGCGCCACCATTCGCCGCATCCTCAAACGCCTCCGTGTACCGCCCGCGCCGGTGCGTCGCGACCACACCACATGGCGCCGCTTCCTGCCCACCCAGGCGGCGTCCACGCTGGCCTGCGACTTCTTCCACGTCGACTGTGCGGTGACCCTGACCCGACTGTATGTGTTCTTCGTGATCGAAGTCGGCGGCCGCTACGTGCATATCCTGGGCGTCACCACCAACCCAGACGGGCTGTGGACCACCCAGCAGGCCCGGAATCTAGTTGATGGATTTGGGCGAGCAAGCCGCCCGGTTCAGGTTCCTGATCCGGGACCGGGCCGGGCAATTCACGGCGGCGTTCGACGCGGTGCTCGCCGACGCCGGCATCACCGCGGTCAAGATCCCACCACGCTGTCCGCGGGCCAACGCGTACGCGGAAAGATTCGTGCTCACCGTCCGTACCGAGGCCACCGATCGGCTAATCATCTTCGGCGCGCGGCACCTACGGCACGTCCTTCACAGGTACGCCGAGCACTACAACGGGCGGCGTCCCCACCGGACCCTGAACCTGACTCCCCCACGATGCCGACGTCCCACGATCAACCCGAACCACCGACGAGTCGCTCGCCGACCCGTTCTCGGCGGGTTGATTCAACGAGTACGACCGGGCCGCACAACAGCAGCCCAGGGCCAAGACCGAGTTTTGGAACCCTACAACCAGCTCGTCGCACCCACCTTCGGCGCCCAGCGGCTGACGGTCGCCGCGAGGCCCGGACCGGACGGTGCGGAGGCGCGGGTCCGGGACGGCACCGGCACGGTCACCGCCACGAGCACACTGATCGCCACCGCCCGTCAGGCGATGCCGAGGTAATTCTCCTGGACCCGCTTGCCGGCGAGCGCGACGCGCCCGGTCTCGAGCACGTAGGCGCGTTCGGCGACGGACAGCGCCGCGTCCACGTCCTGCTCGACGAGCAGGATCGAGGTGCCCGAGGCGGCGATGTCGGGCAGGCGTTCGAGGATCTCGTCCACGATCAGCGGCGCGAGCCCGAGCGACAGCTCGTCGATCATCATGAGCTCGGGCTGGCTCATCAGGCCGCGGGCGATCGCGCACATTTGCTGCTCGCCACCGGACATGCTGCCGGCCACCTGCTCGAGTCGCTGGCCGAGCGGGGGGAACAGCTCGAGCACTCGCTCCAGGTCGGTGTCCTTCGTGCGCCAGCCGCCGAGGTTGAGGTTGGCGCGCACGGTCAGCCCGGAAAACAGCCGGCGGCCCTCGGGGACGTGCGCGATGCCGAGGTCGACGATCTGCTCGATGGACCGGCAACGCAGCGACCGACCGCGGAACTCCAGGCTTCCCGTACGCGTCCGCACGATGCCGGACACGGCCCGCAGCAGTGTGGTCTTGCCGGCTCCGTTTGGGCCGACGAGCGCGACGATCTCCCGCTCCCCGACGGCGAGGTCGACGTCCCACAGCACCTGCACCCGGCCGTAGCCGGCGCTCAGGTTCTTCACCTCGAGCATCACGACCCACCTCCGCGGCGTGCTCTCTCGTCCTCGCGGCCTGCGGGTCCAAGGGCGAGGCCCCGTCCGGAGGCTCCGGCGGCAGCGACACGCTGACCATCGGAGCATCGCTGTCGCTGACCGCGGCGTACGCATTCTTGGACCCCGTGCGCGTCCTGTCTCTCAAGATCCACAGGCGCGGCGATCTATGCCCATCACCGCATAGTGGGAAGCCGTCGCGGCTATCGATGCATGAGCGCGCCTCGGCCGGCGCAGCACCAGGGATCGGCCGGGGAAGGCGGCGGGAAAGCTGGGGGAATGGCCGCCTCCTAACGTCGTCCCGTCGCCGCTGCCGGTGACTCTGCCACGAACAGTCGTGGGCCGGCGGCGTGCTAGGGAGATGACGATGACGACCGCCACCAGCAAGATCCGTCCGCCGCTCAACGGCGTGGACACGCCAACCCTGTTCGCCACGCTGGACGCCGTCAAGGCGAACCCGGAGCTGGCGAAGTTCCAGTTCCGCGCGACCAACCAGTGGATCAGCGGTACACACAACCGCAGCACCATCCGCGGCTTCTACGGGGCCGGCCAGGAGGACAGCACCCGGATCGCGGACTTCGCCTACGACGCGGACCACCCGGCCGTCCTGGTGGGCACCGGCAATGGGCCCACGCCGGTGGAGTTCCTGCTGCACGCGATCGCCGCGTGCCTGACCGCCGGCATCGCCAATGTAGCGGCGGCCCGAGGTGTCCCGCTGCGCGCGGTGAGCTCCACTGTGGAGGGTGACATCGACCTGCTCGGCATCCTGGGGCTCTCCGACCGGGTGCGCAACGGCTATCAGGGGATCCGGGTCACCTTCCAGATCTCGGGCGACGCCCCGGATGAGGTGCTGCGCGGCCTCGTCGAGCAGTCCCGGTCTCGTTCGGCCGTCTACGACGTGCTCGCCAATGGCGTGCCGGTGTCGATCGACGTCACGACCGCCTGACGACAATGCCGTCCACCGACGCGGTCGTCATCGGCGCTGGCCATGCCGGCCTGGCGATGAGCCGCTGCCTGGTCGATCGCGATGTTCGGCATGTGGTCCTGGACCGGGGGTGCGTGGGCGAACGCTGGCGCACGGCCCGGTGGGACAGCTTCCGGCTGCTCACGCCGAACTGGCTGAGCCGGTTGCCGGGCTGGCAGTACACCGGGCCGGACCCGGACGGCTTCATGTCCGCCGGCGAGTTCGCTGGCTACCTGTGCGACTACGCCCGCTCGTTCGACGCCCCGGTCCGGCCGCATACGCTGGTCACCCGGGTGGAGCGCGCCGGCTCCTGCTTCGCGGTGCACATCGACGGCGCGGTATGGACGGCGCGCTCGGTCGTCCTCGCGACCGGCTATCACAGCCGCGCCAAGGTCCCACAGCTCGCCACCGGCCTGGCGCCGGACGTGGCCCAACTGACCCCCGCCGGGTACCGCTCCCCGTCGAGCCTGCCCGACGGGGGTGTCATGGTCGTCGGTTGCTCGGCGTCGGGCGTGCAGATCGCGTACGAGCTGGCGCGCGTCGGGCGGCAAGTGGTCCTCGCCGCCGGTGGCCATACCCGGTTGCCGCGCCGCTACCGGGGCCGGGACATCCTGTGGTGGCTCGACCGGATCGGCTCGCTCGACCGCACGATCGACCAGCTGCCCGACCCGGCGCGTGCCAGGACCGAGCCGTCGCTGCAGCTCGCCAGCACGGCGGACCGGCGCGGCCTGGACCTCGACGTGCTGCGCCGGGCCGGGGTCCGCCTGGTCGGCCGGCTGCGCGCCCTCGACGGCACCACCGCCGAGTTCGCCGACGACCTGCGGGACACCGTCGGCGCGGCGCGGCAGCGGCTGGACCGGCTGCTCGCCGAGATCGACGCGTACGCCGCCGCGGTGCCGGGCACGGCCCTTGCCCCGCCCGATCCGCCACCGGCCATCACCGTGCCGGCTAGTCCATCCACAATGGATCTGCGGCGGGCCGGTGTCTCGGCCGTGGTCTGGGCGACCGGCTACCGGCCCTGGTATCCGTGGCTGAAGGTGCCGGTGCTGGACGCAGACGGCCGGATCCGGCACCGCCGGGGCGTCACCGAGGTACCCGGGCTGTACGCCATCGGCCTGCGTTTCCAGTACCGGCGAAACTCGACGTTCGTCGACGGCGCCCGTCACGACGCCGCCTACCTTGCCGATGAGATCACCGCCAGCCGCGCGGTGTGGGTGGGGGTGTGAGTCGTGGATACGTATGATGTCGTCGTGGTCGGCGCCCGGGCCGCCGGTGCCGCGACCGCGATGCTGTTGGCCCGGCAAGGACAGCGGGCACTGCTGCTGGACCGCGGTCGGTACGGCACCGACACGCTGTCCACCCACGCGCTGATGCGCGGCGGCGTGTTCCTGTTGTCCCGGTGGGGCCTGCTCGACCGCGTCGTCAACGCCGGCACCCCACCGGTACGCCATACCCGCTTCGACTACGGCACCGACTCCGTGGCCGTCGCCATCAAGCCCACGCTCGGCGTCCAGGCGCTCTACGCACCCCGGCGGACGGTGCTCGATCCGGTGCTGGTGGACGCGGCGGCCGCCGCCGGTGCCGAGGTCCGGTTCGGTGTCGCCGTGACCGGCCTGGTCCGCGACGACGCCGATCGTGTCGTCGGGGTCCGCGTCCGGGAACGTACCGGCAAGACGGTCGCCGTGAGGGCCCGGCTCACGGTCGGCGCGGACGGGATCCGGTCGACGGTGGCCCGTGCGGCGGGCGCCGCGACGCTGCGGGCCGGCGCGGGCGCGGGCGCGGTCATCTACGGGTACTGGTCGGAGCTGCCCGTCAACGGCTACGAATGGTTCTACCGGCCCGGTTACAGCGCTGGCATGATCCCCACCAACGGCGGTGAGGTCTGCGTGTTCGCCGGCGTCCCCGCTGCGACCCTCGCTGCCGGGGCGCGGGGTGACCTCGGCGAGACCTATCACCGGCTGCTCGCCGCCGCGACCGGGGGAGCAGATGGCCGTCTGGCCGCCGCCCGGCCGCCCGACCGGCTGCGGACGTGGGTCGGGCGACCCGGCTTCGTCCGGCAAGCCCGCGGCGCGGGCTGGGTCCTGGTCGGCGACGCCGGCTCGTTTCTCGACCCGCTGAGCACCCACGGCATCACCGACGCCCTGCGCGATGCGGAAGTGCTTGCCCGGGGCGCGGCGAACAATCTCGAGCTGTACGCCACTGAACGGGATCGGGTCACAGGCCCGTTGTTCGACGCGGTCGAACGGATCGCCCGCTACGGTTGGGACTCGGATCAGATCAAGCGTTACCTGCTCGACCTCAGCGCGGCGATGAGCGCCGAACTGGAGGTGATTGCCAACGGCTACCCCACGGCGAGCGCCGACTCCGCGCGCGCCGCGTCCCGGTTGGCCCCCAACCTCGTGTACGAGTGAAGCGCCGCGCGAAGGAGCTCGTCGGCGCAGTCGGGACGTACCTGGGCCAGGTACTCGCGACTGCGCGCGGCCTGCAGCGGCAGCGACATCCGGTCGAAGCCCGCGGCGGCCCGTGTCAGCAGATCCTCGGCTGGGCCGGTGTCGCCGGCCGCCGCGCGGGCGAGGCCCTCGGCCCGGTCGCAGGTCGGCGTCAGGACGGCGAGGTAGCCGCTGGCGGCGCGGGCGGCCGGCAGGAAGCCCAGCAATGCGTCGTGGTCGCTCTGCGCTTCGAGGGCTTCGACGAGCGCGAGCGTCTCATGTGGAATCTCCTCCGGCGCTGGCCGGCGCCCGAGACGCACCAGCCGCTCGGCGAGCTCCCGGCCGGCGTCGGCATCGCCGAGCTCGATCGCGAGCTGTGCCCGTACCACCTCGGCCTGCGCGGGATGGTCGAGGTTCGTCGGTGTCGAGGCGGCGAGCTCCCGGGCGCGTTCCACCTCGCCGAGCCGGGCGAGCGCGAGCGCGCCGACCAGCGGGCCGCCGCGGATGTACGGGCAGCTCGCACTGGCCTCCGGGCCCTCGAGGAGCTGGATGTGCTCGTCGAGGTACGGCTCGACCTCCGACCATCGGCCGAGCTGTTCCAGGCAGGTCATCACGAAGAACGTGCCGTGCATCTTGTCGTGCGGGAACAGCTCCCGCGCCACGGCGTACGAGGTGCGCGCGTGGGCGAGCGCCTGGTGATAGTCGCCTCTGATGTCGGCGAGGAAGAGGCTGGCGATCGTGTGCGCCAGAGCCCGGTCCCGGCTGCGGCCTTCCTGCCCCAGGAGGTCGACCTGGTCGAGCATTGCCACGACAGCGTCGTCGTAGTCGCCCTCGACCAGGTGGACCGCGGCCATGCCGCGCCGGGCGAAGGCTCGCAGCGGTATCGGGCCGAGCCGCTCCGCGAGCCGCAGGCCCGCCTCGGCGGCCCGCCGGCGCTCGGTCACCGCTAGCGGGTCCGGCCGGCCGGTCCACGACCAGCGGGCCCCGCACAGCGCTCGCAGGGTCAGGAGCTGCGCTTTGGCCGGCGGATCCCGGACCACGGCGAGACCTTCGTCAACAATCCGGTCGGCCAGCGCCGGATCCGCCGGTACCCGGAACCCGCCCCACCGGCAGCCGGCCATCATCGCGGTCTTCAGGCACAGCCCAGCGCGCCGGTCCGCCTGGCGCGACTCCTGGCGCAGCATCTCGATCGCGGCCAGCCAGGCTTCGACCGCCGCGTCGCCGTCAAAGGCGACCTCGTGGTCGTCGCCGATCGCCTCCATGGCCTCCGCGCGTTCGCCGATGTTCGCGGCGTAGTCAAGCGCGCGGCGATGCAGCTCGACAGCCTTCGCGATGGCGTACCGCCGGCGGGCGCCGACGCCGGCTCTGATCAGTGAGCGGAAGGCGTTGGCAGTGATGAGCTCGGCCTCGCCGGGGTTGCCCGGGTCGGCATCCCAGCCATCGGCGGCGGCCGCGTAATGGTACGCGACGAGCTCCATGACCTCGCCGACCCGGTCCTGGGAGATCTCCTCCAGCCACTCCGCGGCGTCGGCATGTCCCCGCGCCCGCTGCACCACGGGGAGGGACGCGTACGTGACGTCGCGCAGCAGGGCGTGCTTGAACGCGAACTCCACCTGCCCGGTGAGGCTGGACGCCGGGCGGGCCAGGATGAGGCCGCGGGTCTCCAGGGCCGTGAGCGGGTCGGCGATGTCGTACTCCAGACGGCCGCGCAGCGGCTCGACCCAGAACACCCGGCCCACCACGGCCGCCGCCTGAAGCAGCCGCTTTTCGGGTACCGGCAACGCGTCGACGCGCGCGGCGAGCAGCGCGTGGAGGGTGTCGGGCAGCGTGCCGGACCCGCCGTCGGCCAGGTGCGCGACCAACTGCTCGAGGAAGTATGGGTTGCCTTCCGCTCGCGCGAGGATCTCGTCGCGGCGCCGAGTGTCGAGAGCCGAGGCGCGCGGCAGGCTGTCGAGCAGATCCCGGCTGGCCGGCTCGGTGAGCGAGCGCAGCGAGATCATCGAGACGTCGGCGGACGCAGCACCGAAGCCTGGATTCTCTTCGAGGAACTCCGGCCGGGCGGTGGTGAGCACTACGACCGGGCCCGACGAGCGGGCCACCAGCCGGACCAGCATGTCCAGCAACGGCTTGCCGGCCCAGTGCAGGTCCTCGACGACCATGATGAGCGGGCCGTTCGACGCCGCCGCAGTGGCGAAGCGCGGCCAGGCTCGCGCCAGCGCGTCGGCGACGGCGCGCGGCGGCGCGTCGTCTAGCGGGTTGTCGGGCAGCGGTATCGCGGCCGTGGCGGCGAGCGCGAAGATCGTGGCGTCCACTTCGGACTAGTCTGATGACAGCAGTTGCTGCAGCCGGGTGCGCAGCTTCCGCTGGGCGACCTGCGCGGCCTCGCCAAGGGCGATGCCGCAGGCGTCTCGAAGGATCTCGTCGAGCGCCCAGTATGTGACGCCGTCGCCGGCTGCCAGGCAGCGCCCGCGCAGTACCCGGATGTCGGGCCGGCGCTGGACAGCGGCCGTGACCACCTCTCGTACCAAACGGCTCTTGCCGACCCCCGCGGCCGCGACGATCGTGACCAGGCGGGGTCGGCGGCTGGCCGCGGCCTCGTCGATCAGGCTCAGCACGACGCGGGTCTCGTCCTCGCGCCCCACCATCGGCGGCTCGGACTCCGGCTGCGGCCGGCCGGCCGTCCAATCCGCCGAGAGCAGCGGGCGTGCCCCGGACCGGCCCAGCCGCACCGCCGGGCCGAACCGGAACTCGCCGCGCGCGGCCAGCCGGGCCCGGTCGGAGACCAGCACGGTACGCGGCTCGGCCGCCTCGCGCAGCCAGGCGGCGACGTCGAGCACGTCGCCGCCGAGCCCGGACAGCGAGGCGGCACCGCTGGCCGGCGCGATGACCTCACCGGCGTCGATCCCCAGCCGGACCGGTACCGCTACCCGCCGCACGATCTCGAATCCGGCCCACAGCGCACGCGCGGCGTGGTCCTCGCGCGCCGTCGGATAGCCGAAGACGGCCACCACAGAACCGCCGACGAGCCGCTCCACGGCGCCGCCCCACCGCTCCACCACCTCGCACAGGATGCCGGTCCAGGTAGCGGTCTCCCGCCTCGCGCGCTCCGGATCGGGCTCGCCCGGCTTCCCCCGCACCGCCCGAAGGTCTGCAGCCAGGACGGTGACCAGCTTGCGCTCCTCCGGGTGAGGCGCCTCGTCCGGATCGGCCTGTGCCGTCTCGTCCGGCGGGCTTGCCCGGCGCGTGGACGTCAACCGACCGGACACGATGTCGGCGTACAGTCGCCGTAGCTCGTCGTTGGGCGCAACGCCCAACTCCTCGCGCAGGCTCTCGACGAGCCGTCCGTACCACCGAACCGCCACGTGACGCTGACCCTCCAGCGCGGCGAGGCGCATCAGGCGCGCGTACGCCTCCTCGTTAACCGAGTCGATGCCGACCAACCGCTCGAACGACGCGACCGCCCCACGGTGGTCGCCGCGCGACTCGCGCTCGATGCCCTGATCGAGGAGAAGACGTACTACGAATTCGCGCACCTGCACGCGGCGCTGCTCGGCCCACTGGTCGAAGCGGTTCTCCGGAAGGAGGTCACCGGTGCAGAGCGCGAGCGCCCGGTCGGTGTCCCCGTGCCGCGCCGCGGCCTCGAACGCGTCGACGTCGACCCACAGCTCATCCGCCTCCAGGCTGAGCAGGTCGTCCCGCAGCCGGACCTGCCCGGCGGCCAGCGCCCGCCGCGCGAAGTGCAGTGCCTTGGTCAACCGCCTGGCACCCGCGGCCTGGTCCAGCTCCGGCCACAGGACTTCGATCAGGTGCTCACGGTGCATCCGGTGGCCGGGCGTCACCGCCAGGAATTTGACCAGCGCCGCTGCGCCGCTGCGCCGCCACGCATCCTCGGGCACGGGGCGCCCGCCGACCTCCGCCCGGAACCCGCCGAGCACAGAGATGCGCAGGTCTCCGGCCACGCCATGATTGTCCACTGGGACGGATCAGATCACCGCCGTCAAACCGACACATCGCGCGGCCGGACAGTGCACCCCCCGCGCGGCGAATGTCGTTAACCACATCGCCGCTCCCCGTACCGTTGGCGTTCTGTCATTCGCCGAAATCGGTCGTGAAGGCCGATCCGCCGCAAGATGACCAAGGCGCTGACCTGTAGCCGCGGCCTCGTCGACTACGGATCAGAAGGTTGGGGGTTCGAATCCCTTCGGGCGCGCACCGTCGAGGCACCGTACCCCTCACGGGTCTTCCGCACCTTGTCGTACATAGACGGTATGAACTTCGCGGCCCGCGCATCCGCGGTGCCGGCGCTGTTCGGCGTCGCTCTGATGGACCCGATCTGCCCGCCGTCCACCCTGTACGCCGCGGCCAGACCTACCAGCAGGCGGAGCACCTGAACTTCCAGGCCGGTTTCTTCGCACAGACTCCTGGGAGTCAGTGCAACAGCGCCGGTGAGGCTCCGGTCGCGGCGACCGGAGCCCCACCGCCGTCAGGTGGTCGGGAGGAGCGTGCCCTGGTCGATGACCGACAGCCACTTGCCGCTCTTGCGGGTGTAGGTGACGCTGACCAGCGCCCGCTGGCTGAAGTTCGCGGACGGGACCGTGATCGTTGTGTCGTACAGGATGGTGCCGGTCTTGCACCCGTCGACGGCTCTGGTCAACTCGGTCCAGGTCCAGATGTTCTCCCGGTCCTCGAAGTGCCGGTGCAGGACGGCCGCGATGGTGTCGCGACCCTGGAACCATAGGCCTTGGGCGAGGACCGTGATGGCGTCGTCGTCGTGACCGGCCGTCCACGTCGCCAGGTCGTAGTCTCGGAACGACTCCATGTCCACCCGCTGGGCCTCGTCGAACTCACGAGCGCAGTTGGTCTCGGCTGCTGCCGAGCCGTCGTCGTCGGTCGCGGCGGCGACGGTCGGGGTCGCGACCGCTGCTGTCGCCGCCACGGCAAGGCCGACAAGTACCAGCCGCATCTTCTTTCGCATGTTGCTGCCTCCAAGATGGGGAAGAACGTGTTCGGGTGCGAGCGTAGGAGGCAACGGTGGTACCAGGTAGGTCCAGAATCGCGCCGCTTCGACTGGGCCAGTTTCGGTTCGGTCAAGCGGAACGCCCCGTCACCGCACGAAGCAGCCGTGCAGCAGCCGCAGGCCCTCCTCGATGCGGTCGAGGGTTATCAGTCCGTAACCGAGAACAAGCCCGGCCGGCCGAGGGGCGCACCTGGCGAAGTCAGACAGCGCGGTGATTGCCACCTCGACCTCGCGGGCCCGCCGCACCACGGCAAGCGCCTCCTCGGTACTCCCCGACTTGAGCCATGCCGCCAGGTGCAGGCCCGCCAGCGATGAGGCGACCTGCAGGTGTTCGCCGAAGTCACGGTCGAGGCAGATTTCGATCTGGTTGCGCCGGGCCAGGTAGACGCCTCGCATCCGGCGGATGTGCCGGGCCAGCAGGCCACGGTCGATGAACTCGGCTAGGGCGGCCTGCATGGGCAGCGCGGTGTGCCAGTCGGCGACGTACTTCGCCTTGCGCAGCGCGGCGAACAGGGACCTCGGCGCTGCACAGAACCCGAGCCGCAGCGTCGGCAGCATCGTCTTGGAGACGGATCCCACATAGACCACACGGCCCGTGCGGTCCAGACTCTGTAGGGATTCGATCGGGCGGCCGGTGTACCGGAACTCGCTGTCGTAGTCGTCCTCGACGATGACCGCGCCCGCCCGCTCTGCCCACGCCAGCAGGCCGAGCCGCCGGGACAACGACATCGACATGCCGAGCGGGAACTGATGCGACGGGCTGACGTACACCAGCCGCGCACGACTCGGCAGCGCATCGACGACCATGCCATCCGAATCGACGGGTACGCCCACCATCTGGGCGCCGGAGGAGTGGAACAGCCGCCACGCCGGTCGGTAGCCGGGGTCCTCCATCGCCACGACATCCCCGGGCGCCAGCAACACCCGGCTGATCAGGTCGAGGGCCTGTTGGGTGCCGCTGGTGACGAGTATGTCATCGGCAGTGGCATGTACCGCCCGGGACACACCGACGTGACGCGCGATCGCTGCTCGGAGGCCGGGATGGCCGGCCGGGTCGGCGTAGGCCCCGAGCCGGGCCGCCGAGAGACGCAACTGGCGGCCCACCAGCGCACGCCAGGTCGCGAACGGGAACAGTCGCACGTCCGGCATCCCAGGCCGGAAGTCGTATTCGGGCTCGGTCGCCGACAGGTCGGCCGGCTCGCCTTGCGCCTCCCACTCCGATCGTGGTCGCAGCGGTACCCCAGGCTCGTCGGGCCTGGCCGGAGCGGGGACGCTGATCTGGTCGCTGACATACGTGCCGACTCCGGCCCGACCAACCACGAACCCCTCGGCGACCAGTCGGTCGTACGCGACGCTCACCGTGTTGCGAGACAACGCCAACCGGGTCGCGAGGTCGCGGCTGGACGGCAGTGGCTGCCCGGGCCCGAGGAGGCCGTCGAGGATGGCAGCGCGGATCTGCCGGTAGATCTGTCCGGCCAGGTCGCTACGGCTATCGAGACTGACGTGGAGGTCCACGCCCCCAGAGCCTAGGAACGGATCATCACAGCGACGACGCGATGCGTGCTCGGCTCGGCGACTGATTGCGTCGACGATCCGACTTGTACGAGCTCGTGCCGCGTTCACCCGACCAGATCCGCCTCAGCCGCAGGCAGCGGATCGCGATCGTCGCCGAGCCGGCGGGGCTGGTGGTGATGTAGCCGATCTTCCAGGCCACCGGTCGTCTGTTCGGCGACGGCGTTGAGGGCTACCTCGGCTGGGCAGTCAGGCTGGCGGCCTACTGGCTGTTGTGGGGCGCCGTGTTCTCGGGGTGGATGCCGGGATGGGCGGCGTGCGGGCACTGGTTCGACCCCGTCGGGTGGACCGGCTGACGCTGACCTTGGCCGTGATATCCGCGGCGGGCGCGGCGATCGGTCGGCTCGCCGGCGGAGGTGGGAGATACCAGC
>JAEHDK010000635.1 GCA_016880465.1 Micromonosporaceae bacterium | reverse complement strand
GCTCGCGGTACGGGGTGCCCCGGCGCTCGGGGTGGCCGGTGCGCTGGGCGTGGCGCTCGCCGCGCGGCAGTACCGCGACGACCCGGATGCGCTCGCCGATGCCGTTCACCGGCTGGAGCACGCCCGGCCTACCGCGGTGAACCTCGAGCGCGGGGTGCGCCGCGCGGCGGCCGTCGTGCCGGCCGGGCCCGAGGCCGTGCTGGCCGAGGCGCTGGCCCTGCGGGACGAGGAGATCGCCAGCTCGGTCCGGTTGGCCCGCAGCGGCGCCGATCTGGTGACCGAGCTCTGTGGCCGGTCGGTCCGGCTGCTCACCCACTGCAACACGGGTGGGCTCGCCACGGTCACCGGCGGTACCGCGCTCGCGGTCGTGGCCGAGCTGCACCGGCGCGGCACGCTGGCCGGCGTGCTCGCGTCGGAGACCCGGCCGCTGCTGCAGGGCGCCCGGCTGACCGCCTGGGAGCTGGACCGGCTCGGCATCTCGTACCGGATCGCGGTCGACGGCGCCGGGCCGTTCCTGATGGCCCGCGGTGAGGTCGACGCGGTGGTCCTCGGCGCCGACCGGGTGTGCGCCAACGGCGACGTCGTCAACAAGGTGGGCAGCTACGCGCACGCGCTCGGCGCCCACGCGGCCGGCATCCCGTTCGTCGTGATAGCGCCCGAGTCCACAGTGGACGAAAGCACGGCGACCGGCGCGGACGTGGAGATCGAGGACCGCGGGCCGGACGAGGTGCTCGCCTTCGCCGGGCACCGCAGCGCGCCGGACGGCGCCCGGGCCGTGAACCCGGCGTTCGACGTGACCCCGTACCATCTCGTCACGGCGATCGTCACCGACCGCCGCATCATCAAACCCACCTAGCTCGGCCGCACGGCCGTGACGGTGTGCCGGTCGGGGGCCACCTCGGTGATCCAGCCGCCGACCTGGCCCAGCCGCAACAGCGTGTCCGCTCGGGCCGGCAGCTCGATGGACGAGCCCGCGGTGGGCGGCCAGGCCGCACGAACCGCGTTGCCGGCGGCGAACCACGGCCGCAGCGCGCCGATCGGGTCCGGCGCGTCGAGCGCGGCGCGGGCCTCCGCGAGGGACGCGAGGACCACGTCCAGTGCGTCGGCCACCGCACCCGCGTTGCCGCCGCACATCGCGGCGACGAGGTCGGCGCGGGTGGCGGCGACCCGGGTACCGTCCCGGAACGAGCCGGCGCCGAGCGTCAGCGCGGGCGCGTCGTCCGCCACGGCCGCGGCCAGCGCGGTGGCGACCAGGTGTGGTACGTGGCTGACCGCGGCCACCGCCCGGTCGTGGTCGTCCGCGGTCATGGGTACGACGCGGGCACCGAGCGACGTGACGAGCGCGGCGATGTCGAGCCACTCCCCGAGCTGGGTCGGCGGTTCAAGACAAAGGACCCAGGCGGCACCGGCGAACAGGCCGGGGTCGGCGGCGCCGAAGCCGGAGATCTCCCGGCCGGCCATCGGGTGCCCGCCGACGTAGCCGGCGAGCCGCGCGTGGGCGGGCCGGAGCCGGTCGGCCACGAGGTCCCGTACGACGCCCTTGACCGAGGTCACATCGGTGACGAGACCGGTGTACGAGCGGCCGGCCAGCTCGTCCAGCACACCCGGCAGGGCGGGCAGCGGAACCGCCAGTACGGTCAGCTCGCTGGCCGCCACCGCCTCCCGTACGCTGCCGACGACCTGCCAGCGGGTACCGCTCGTCGAGCGGGCGGCGGCCGTACGCGCCGTCGCGCGCGTGGCCGGGTCCGCGTCGTACCCGACGAGCCGGTGTCCCCGGGCGGCGAGGGCCTGCAGCAGGGAACCGCCGATCAGCCCGAGCCCGATGACCGCGATGTCCACGGCGCCGACTCTCGCACAGAACAGGACCGCGGGGCAGTTCAGGGCCGCCGGGCAGCGATCATCACGGGGGTGCCGTCCGGGTCCGTGGCGTACGCCATCCGCTCGCCCCACGGTTGGTCGACGGGTTCCACCAGGATCGGTACTCCGTGGGCCCGCAGGTGCGCCACGGCCTCGTCGGCGTCCGCGGCGTACACGCAGACCTCGAACGGCCGTCCGCCACCGGGGTCGAAGAACATGGTCACCTCCGTTGTCTACCTGACGAAGGGGCAAGGGCCGATTCGACCGGTTATGGTGCTCGCGATGACTGAACTGCCGCAGACCCGCCCGCCGTCCGGCCTCTTCCCGGCCGGACCGGCGCGCCCGCGGTACCGGGAGCCGCATCCGGTACGGGCCGCCGCCGTGACCGCCGGGCTCGGTTTCGGGGTGCTGTGGCTGCTGTTCTTCGCGCTGCTTGCGACGTCGGTCCGGGCGTACGGCTGGCTCACGATCATTGCCGGGCTGGTGGCCTGGGCGGCGGCGTTCGTCCTGGCCCGGGTCGGCGACCGTGGCGTGGCCGTTGGCGTGGCCATGGCCACGGCAGTGGCCTGGGCCGTGGCGGCGCTCGTCGTCGTGGCGGCGTGGTCGACGTCCGGTTGGCCGCTGTGGTGACCATCTGTCGTTGACTCGCCGCGCAAGGTTCCGGCGTGGCGACGTCTAGTGATCACCCGGCAGCGTTGCGCGACCGGGCTTGACGAACGCCGCGACCATGGTCCACCCTCTGGCCATGGCCCTGACGCTGCAGCGGCTCGATCCCGAGCGCCACCGCCGTCGCCTGCAGCTCCTTGCCGAGCTGGCCGGTGCAAAGGCGGTGCGCGGCCGGCTGCAGCCACGCCAGGTTCGCGGTGACCGGCTGCGCGAGCTGATCGCTACCCGCCGCCGCCTGGCGAGCTGACGCGCCGGCCCACCCCTCGTCCGACGATCGGTTCCGTGCGGGGTTGACGCGCAGTTTGGCGTCGGAGCTCCATACTTTGCGTAACGGGAACAGGTCCAGCCTGTGCGCCGCAGACCATTGGGGGACTCGTGTCATACTTCGCCGCCGCTGCGGTTCGCGGTCCGAAGGGCTGGGCAGCGGCCGAGTTGGACCTCTCCGCCGCTGCCGACGTCGAGGAGGTCGCCGATCTCCTCCGCGACGTCGACCCGGACGCCGAAGTCTCACTCCTCTTCGTCGAGTCGGACGACGCGTACCTGGTGATCATGAGACTCGACCAGGGCGAGGATCTGCGCATCTTCGGTTCCGACTCGGTGTTCGCCGAGGAGTCCCGGCTCGGCGCGCTGCTCCTGGGCGAGGTGGAAGCGCCGGCGCTGGAGATCGCGGGCACCGACGAGCTCGCGGTCGAGCCCGACGAGGAGGTACCCGCGGCCGAGCCGGACGTCGACCCGGTCGGCGACGCCGACCTGCTGGCCGATCTGGGTGTCTCGGCGCACCGACTCCTCACCCTGTGCGGGCGCGAGGGCATGCTGCCGGCGGACGTGACCGCCGAGGTGTGCCAGACGCTGGGCTGTGGCGACGAGGTCGAGGAGCTGCGCGAGTCGTGACCGGGCCGCTCCACGCCGCCTGGATGCGGCGGGCGCTAGCGATCGCGGCCACGCGGGATGGGGAACGCGACGTGCCGGTCGGCGCGATCGTGGTCGGACCGGACGGCATCGAGCTGGGCGTGGGCCGCAACGAACGCGAGCTGGCCGGCGATCCGACGGCGCACGCCGAGATCGTGGCGATGCGCCGGGCCGCCGCCGCGCTCGGCACGTGGCGGCTCGACGGTTGCACCCTGGTGGTCACCCTCGAGCCGTGCACGATGTGCGCGGGCGCGTTGGTCCTCGCCCGGGTGAGCACGCTGGTCTTCGGCGCCTGGGAGCCGAAGACCGGCGCGGTCGGGTCGCTCTGGGACGTCGTCCGCGACCGCCGCCTCACGCACCGCCCGCAGGTCTACTCCGGGGTACTGGAGGCCGAGTGTGCCGCACTGATGAGCGGCTTCTTCGGTCCGCTGCGATCGTGAACGGGTGGACTGGCTGTCCGGCGCGCTGACCGCGTTCGTCTTGATCGTGCCGGTCGAGCTGCCCGACAAGACCTTTGTCGCGACGCCGGTCCTCAGCACGCGGTTCCGGCCGCTGCCGGTGTGGCTCGGCGTCGTGGCCGCGTTCGGCATCCAGTGCGCGGTCGCCGTGGCCACCGGGCACCTGCTCGGCCGGCTCCCCGACCGGCCGGTCCAGCTCGCGGCCGCCGCACTGTTCGCGATCGGCGCGTTCGTCCTGTTCCGGACCGCCCTCGGCGTGGTGTCCGCGGCGGCGGTACTCCTGGGCAGTTGGCTACAGCGACACGTGCGGCTGTCTATTGTCCGGTATGTCGGGGCCGGTATCTGCGTGGTCCTCGCCGCCCTGGCAGTCATCGCGGCGGTCACCTGATCCCGGCCGGCCGAGCAGGTGACCTCCACTGACCGGTAGGCTGGCCCTGCCCAAGCAACGGTTAGGTCGTCAGGAGTGCCTCGTGGCTCGCGTCGTCGTTGACGTCATGCTCAAGCCTGAGATCCTCGACCCTCAGGGCCAGGCGGTCGCGAACGCGCTGCCCCGTCTGGGGGTGACCGGCGTCACGTCGGTCCGCATCGGCCGGCGGGTCGAGATCGAGTTCGACACCGCGGCCGGCGACGAGGCCGTGGCCGAGCGCGCTCGCGAGATCGCCGACAAGCTGCTGGCGAACCCGGTCATCGAGGAGTACGCGATCCGGGTGGAGTCCCCGTACAGCGAGGTCTCGACGTGAGCGCGCGGGTCGGCGTGGTGACGTTCCCCGGGTCGCTCGACGACGGCGACGCGGTCCGCGCCGTCCGGCTGGCCGGTGCCGAGGCGGTCCGGCTGTGGCACGCCGAGCCGCGGCTGCACCAGGTCGACGCCGTGATCCTGCCCGGCGGCTTCTCGTACGGGGACTACCTGCGGTGCGGCGCGATCGCCCGGTTCGCCCCGGTGATGGAGCTGATCACGATGGCCGCCCGGGACGGGCTGCCGGTGCTCGGCATCTGTAACGGCTTCCAGATCCTCTGCGAGGCCCACCTGCTGCCCGGCGCGCTGACCCGCAACCAGCACCTCCACTTCCGCAACCGCGACCAGCGGGTGCGCATCGAGTCCGCCACGACCGCCTGGACCAACGCGTACGACGAGGGCCAGGAGCTGCTGCTGCCGGTCAAGAACGGTGAGGGGTGCTACGTCGCCGACCGGGCCACGCTGGACGAGCTGGAGGCCGAGGGCCGGATCGTCGCGCGGTACACCGGCGGCAACCCGAACGGCTCGCAGCGCGACATTGCCGCGATCCGCAACGAGGCGGGCAACGTCGTCGGCATCATGCCGCACCCGGAACACGCGGTGGCGGAGCTGACCGGCCCGTCGACCGACGGCCTGGGGTTCTTCACCTCGCTGCTGAAGCACCTCACCGGAGTCGCGAGATGAGCCGGCCCGAGGCCGGAGTGGACACCGTCGCGCGGGCGACGCAGACGCCTGACGAGCTACAGCCCTTTGCGGAGCTGGGGCTGCGCGACGACGAGTACGAGCGGATCCGCGACATCCTGGACCGCCGGCCGACCCAGTCCGAGCTGGCCATGTACTCGATCATGTGGAGCGAGCACTGCTCGTACAAGTCGAGCAAGGTCCACCTGCGCCAGTTCGCCGAGAAGAACCCGGTGTCCGACCGGATGCTCGCCGGCATCGGCGAGAACGCCGGTGTGGTACGGGTCTCCGACCGGCTGGCCGTGACGTTCAAGGTGGAGTCGCACAACCATCCGTCCTTTGTGGAGCCCTACCAGGGCGCGGCGACCGGTGTCGGCGGCATCGTCCGCGACATCCTCGCGATGGGCGCCCGGCCGGTCGCGGTGATGGACCCGTTGCGCTTCGGTGCGGCGGATCACCCCGACACCGCGCGCGTGCTGCCCGGCGTCGTCGGCGGCATCGGCGGGTACGGCAACTGTCTCGGGCTGCCCAACATCGGTGGCGAGGTCGTGTTCGACCCGACGTACCAGGGCAACCCGCTCGTGAACGTGCTCTGTCTCGGCGTGCTGCCGGTCGACCGGCTACAGCACAAGGCCGCCGCCGGACCGGGGAACGTCGTACTGCTGATCGGCGCGAAGACCGGCCGGGACGGGATCGGCGGCGTCTCGGTCCTCGCGTCGGCCACGTTCGACGACCAGTCCGACGAGCGGCGGCCGTCCGTACAGGTCGGCGATCCGTTCACCGAGAAGCTGCTCATCGAGGCGTGCCTCGAGCTGTACGAGGCCAAGCTGGTGGTCGGGATCCAGGACCTCGGCGGCGCCGGGCTCACCTGCGCGCTGTCCGAGACGAGCGCGGCCGCCGGTACCGGCATGGACGTCCAGCTGGACAGGGTTCCGCTGCGCGAGCCGTCGATGGCGCCGCAGGAGGTGCTCGCGAGCGAGTCGCAGGAGCGGATGCTGCTCATCGTCGAGCCGGGCAACCTCGACGCCGCCCTGACCGTCTGCGAACGCTGGGGGGTGCTGGCCACCGCGATCGGTACGGTCACCGCGCCGGCCGCCGAGCGCGAGCCGGGTCGGCTGGTGGTCACGTGGCACGGCGAACAGGTCGTCGACGTACCCCCGGCGAGCCTGGCGGACGACGGACCGGTCTACGCCCGGCCGATGCGGGAGCCGCCGGACCTGATCCTGCTGCAGGCGGACCGCGCCGAGACGCTGCCGCGGCCCCGGACCGCCGCGGAGCTGCGCGAGACGCTGCTGCGCGTGATCGCGTCGCCGAACCTGTGCGACCGCACCTGGGTGACCGAGCAGTACGACCGGTACGTGCTCGGCAACACCGTGCTGGCCCAGCCCGAGGACGCCGGACTGGTCCGCATCGACGAGCAGACCGGCCTGGGCGTCGCCGTCTCGGTCGACGGCAACGGGCGGTACGCGCGCCTCGACCCGTACGCCGGCGCACAGCTCGCGCTGGCCGAGGCGTACCGGAACGTGGCCGTCACGGGTGCCACCCCGGTCGCTGTCACGGATTGCCTGAACTTCGGCTCGCCCGAGGACCCGACGGTCATGTGGCAGTTCGCGGAGGCGGTACGCGGCCTGGCGGACGGCTGCGCGGCCCTCGGCATCCCGGTTACCGGTGGGAACGTCTCGTTCTACAACTCGACCGGCGCCGCCGCCATCCATCCGACTCCGATCGTGGGTGTCCTGGGCGTGGTCGAGGACGTGGCGCAGCGCGTACCCATGGGGTTCGTCCACGACGGCGACGCGCTGATCCTGCTGGGGGAGACGCACCCGGAACTGTCCGGCTCGGAGTGGGCCTGGGTCGAGCACGGGCACCTCGGCGGTACGCCGCCGCAGGTCGACCTCGCCCGCGAACAGCTACTCGCGTCGGTGATCGCGGGTACGGCCCGGGTCGGTCACCTGTCCTCGGCACACGACCTGTCGGAGGGCGGCCTCGCGCAGGCGCTCGTGGAGGCGTGCCTGCGGCGCGGGCTCGGCACGCGGGTCGCGCTGCCCGACGGGGTGGACCCGTTCGTCTACCTGTTCAGCGAGTCCGCCGGGCGGGCGCTGGTCGCGGTGCCGCGCGGGCACGAGCGCGCGTTCGCCGCGTTGTGTGAGGAGCGGGGCATCCCCTGGACGCCGATCGGCATCGTCGACGAGGCCTGCGGCGAGCTCGACATCCGCGGCCACTTCGCGGTGCCGCTCGCCGAGCTGCGCGCGGCCTGGAGCGGAACGCTCCCGGGACTGTTCGACCCGCCGGCGGCCGAGGGGCCTCCAGCGGCCGAGCCGGTCGACACGGCCGAGCGGGCTGAGCAAGCCGAGCCGGCCGAACACGCCGAGCCGGCCGAACAAGCCGAGCCGGCCGAACAAGCCGAGCCGGCCATGGCGGTGGCTGACGGAGCGGGTTCGGTCGACCTCGTACCGGAACGCGCCGACGCCCAGGCCTGACCGCGCGCCGGTGCCGCGATCAGGCCGTGCCGGCTAGTCGTCGAGCCAGTCGAGCGGGCGGCGGTCGGCGCGGCCCGACTGGCGGGCCCCACCGTCCTCGTAGTACGAGTCGTAGCCGCGCTGCTCGTAGCCCGACCGCTGCTCCGGCGTGCGCTGGTCGTACCCGTCGTAGCCGCGCGGTTCGTAGCTGCTCGACGCGGGCCCGTACCCGCCCTGGACCGCGCCGTACCCGCCGCCCTGGTCGTACCCGTTGGCGTACCCGCCGCCCTGGTCGTACCCGTTGGCGCCGTACCCGCCGCCGGACTGCTGGCCGTAGCCGCCCGACTCGTACCCGCCCGCGCCGCCGTAGCTGCCGTGGCGGGGCCCGGAGTCCTCCGGCTCGTAGCCGCGGTACTGCCCGCCGGCCTGGGCACCGTACCCGGGCCCGCTCTGGTACGGGTCGGCTGCCGGTCGCTCCGGGGCCGCCGGGTACCCGTAGCCCGCGGCTCCGGGGCCGGCCGGGGAGCCGTACCCGCCGCCGTAGCCGGGCGCGGGCGGGTACGCGGCCGGGGAGCCGTACGCCCCACCGCCCCGGGTGCCGTACGGGTCGCCGTACTCCTCGACCGGCATCGGCCGGTGCATGGTGGTCGCCGCGTCGCCCGGTGCCGGCCGCGTGATCATCGTCCGGTCGCCGATCGCGGCGGCCCGCGGGATCATCGTCGGATCGGGTCCGCCGCTGCGGTACACGCCGGTCGCCGCGGGGCGCGGTGTCGGAGTCCGGGGCCCGGGCCGCTGCGGTACGGGCGCCCCGTCCTCGTCGTCGTCCTCCTCGTCGTCGCCGCGCCGGCGGAGCAGCAGCAGCACGATCGCGCCGATGCCGAGCGCGACGAGCAGGCCGCCCATGCCGATCAGCAGCATGGAGAACATCCCGCCGGAGCCGCTGTCGGTGCTCACCGGCACGACCGCCTCGTTGGAGGCGCTGGCATCGGTGGACGGCAGGGTGAGTGCCGGGTCGGTGCTCGGCAGCACTTCGGCGGTCGCGGTGGGCGCGATGGCCTTGAGCCCGATCCGGACATTGGCGATCGTGGCGCCGGCCTTGCCGTCGACCTCTTTCGTCCCCTGGGCGTAGCCGGGCTGCTTGACGGCGCCCACGAGGATCGTGCCCGGGACGATCGGCTTGCCGGCGGTCGAGGTGAACTTGAACCGGCCCTGCGAGTCGGCGGTCGCGGTGAACTGGCCGCCGGCGCCGTCCTGCATGGCCACCGTGGCGGCGGCTATCCCGCCGCCGGTCGCGAGGTCGTAGACCTGCCCGGACACCTCAACCACGGTCTGCGGCGCCTGCTGGCCCTGCACGGTGAGCGGCCGGGGGGCCGAACTCCGAGTGTCGCCTTCCACCGTTACAGTGACCTTGAGCGAGCCCTCTTTGGATGGCGATCCCGCGGGCGCGTTGATCGTGACCTTGTAGGACTTCGGCCAGTCGTTCGTCATCAGCGTCTCGGTGGTGTCACAGGGACCCGAGCAGTTGATCGCACCCGCAGCGAAGCCATCGAAAGAGACCTTGATGGTGACCGGCACGTTATTCGGCTTGTCCGGGTCATCGATCTTGAAGTCAACCGTCGCGGATGGACCGCCGGCTTGCAGGGTGCCGGACGAGACACCGGTGATGTCGGCCGTCGGCGGAG
>JAEHDK010000075.1 GCA_016880465.1 Micromonosporaceae bacterium | reverse complement strand
GCCCAGCTCGACGACGGGCTCGCCGAACGGCCTGTCCGCCGGCCGCGGTGCGGCCGCCGGCCCGCTGAGCGACGTCTCGCGGGCCCGGCGCAGGATCTCGGCGTCCTCGGCGCGGCCGGTGCGCAGCGCGGCGACCTCGGCCTCCAGCACGCTGATCAGCTCGTCCTTGTACCCGATGTCGTACGCGGCGCGGCGCAGGACCGCATCGACCTGGCCCATCCGGTAGCCGCGCAGCGCGACGTCGAAGCGGACCCGGCTCACGTCGGTCTCGGCCAGCGGCCGGTGCGCAGGGAGCGGCACCGCCCGGCCGTCCGGCTCGGCTGGTTCCAGGCCCCGATCTGCGCCGGTGATGAGGACGGCCACCCCGAAGACGACCGCACCCACGACCAGCGCGACGGCGAGGATGAGCAGCAGCTGACCCATGCCTCCGATCGTGGCATGCGCCGCAAACCGGGGCGACCCCGGCCACCCGCGTGGCGTACCCCGAGCCGGGTACCGTCGCGATCGTGGGTGAACCACTGCGCCTCGGCCCGCGCACGTTCCCGGCCGGCGAGCCCGCCGTGATGGCGATCGTCAACCGTACCCCCGACTCGTTCTTCGACCGGGGCGCCACGTTCGCCGCGGACGCGGCGCTGCGCGCGGTGCGGAGCGCGGTCGCCGCCGGCGCCGACATCATCGACATCGGCGGCGTCAAGGCCGGCCCGGGTACGCAGGTCGACACGGCCGAGGAGATCGACCGGACCGTCGCGACGATCGCGGCGGTCCGCGCGGCGTACCCCCGGATTGTCATCTCGATCGACACCTGGCGGGCGGCGGTGGCCCGGGAGGCGGTCGCCGCGGGCGCCGACCTGATCAACGACACCTGGGCCGGTGCCGACCCGGCGCTCGCCGAGGTCGCCGCCGCCACCGGCGCCGGGCTGGTGTGCTCGCACGCGGGTGGTCTGCGGCCGCGGACCCGGCCGCACCGGGCCGCCTTCGACGACGTCGTGGCCGACGTGGTCACCACGGTCACCCGGCTCGCCGCCCGGGCCGTGGCTCTCGGGGTACGCCCGGACGGGATCCTCGTCGACCCCGCCCACGACTTCGGCAAGAACACCCGGCACTCGCTCGCCGTCACCCGCCGGCTGGGCGAGCTCGTGGCCACCGGCTGGCCGGTGCTCGTCGCGCTGTCCAACAAGGATTTCGTCGGCGAGACCCTCGACCTGCCGGTCGCGGAGCGGCTGTCGGGCACGCTCGGCGCGACCGCGGTCTCCGCCTGGCTCGGCGCCCGGGTCTTCCGCGCCCACCAGGTACGCGAGACCCGCCAGGTCGTCGACATGGTGGCCGCGATCCGGGGCGACCGCGAGCCGACCGTGGCCCGCCGCGGTCTGGCCTGACCGCGCCGGTGAGCTAGGTCCAGCGCAGGACGCGCTTGCGCCAGGCGTACAGGATGCCCAGCGCGAGGACCGCGACGAAGATCGCCATCTCGACCACGGTCGTGGTGCCGAACCCAGGTTGGGCGTAGACGACCGCCCAGGGGAACAGGAACACGCTCTCGACCGCGAAGAGCACGTAGAGGTACGCGTAGACGTAGTACCGGATCTGGGCCTGTGCCCAGCCCCCGCCGACCGGGTCGAGCCCGCACTCGTACGTGGCGCGCTTGCCCGGCGGCTCGGCCGGCCGGGCCGGACGCAGCAGCCGGTTGGCGCTGAACGCGGCCACGAAGAACAGCAGCCCGGCGATCAGCAGCAGGCCCAGCGTGGCGTACGAGCCGAGGTAGCCGTCCACGCCGTACAGCCTACGGGACACCGCCGCCGGCTCCGGCCCGTCAGCCCGGTGGCATCAGTACGGTGTCGATGAGGTAGACGGTGGCGTTGGCGGCCTGGATGTTGCCGCAGACGATCTTCGCGGTCTTGTTGACCATGAAGTCGGCGCCGTGGCCGGTGACCGTCAGGTCGGCACCCTGCTGCGTCCTGTGCGTACCGGCGAGCTGGCTCGGCGCGAGCCGCTGGCCGAGTACGTGGTAGAGGATGACCCCCTTCAGCTTCCCGCTGTTCGCCAGCCCCGTCAGGTCCCCCTGGGACAGCCTCGTGAACGCCTCGTTGGTCGGCGCGAACGCGGTCAGCGCCTTCGCGCTGTCCAGCGTGCCGGTCAGGTTCGCGCGGACGATCGCCGTGGTCAGCGTGGACAGCTGCGGGTTGTTGGCCACGGCCGTCCCCAACGGCGTCCGCGCCAGGTTCTGCGCGCTGCCCGGCGCGGCCGGGTCGGTCGGCATCGCGGGGCAGTCCGGCCCGAACGTCCGGTTGCCGGTCGGGGTTGCCGTCAAGGTGCCTGCCGGGTTGGCCGTGACCGGGCCACTGACCACCGGCCGGGCCGAGACCTCGCGGCCGTCCGTACCGCCCGAGCAGGCCGCGGTCAGCACCACCGCCACCACGGCGGCGAGCCCGGCCGCGAGACGGGTCCGCATCACGATCTCCTTCCACATGGTGGTACGGAAGAACCGGGGATGCCCTTCATTGTCGCGTGAATTGCCGGAGATATTTGAATTATGCTCATTCCGCGATGGGCCCCGGGCCGTCGCCGGATGGGCGCACCGACGTAGGCTCAGGGGTGTATGCGAGCCGGTCGACAGCACGCGCGGCGCCTCCGGTTCGTGCGGCGACAGAGCCGCGCCCGTGAAGGAGGTCAGGACAGTGACCCAGCTCAGCGAGGTGGGGCGGTGACCAAACAGGTCCGCCAGCTGGACCGGGTGGTCATCCGGTTCGCGGGCGACTCGGGGGACGGCATGCAGCTCACCGGGGACCGGTTCACCTCGGAGACAGCCCAGCTCGGGAACGACATCTCCACCTTGCCCAACTTTCCGGCCGAGATCCGCGCGCCCGCAGGCACCCTGCCGGGCGTTTCGAGTTTTCAGGTTCACTTCGCGGACTTCGACATCCTGACGCCGGGCGACGCGCCCCACGTCCTCGTCGCCATGAACCCCGCGGCGCTCAAGGCCAACCTCGGCGACCTGCCGCGAGGCGCGACGATCATCCTGAACACCGACGAGTTCACCAACCGCAACCTCGCCAAGGTGGGGTACGCGGCGAACCCGCTGGACGACGGCTCGCTCGACGGGTATGCAGTGCACCCGGTCGCGCTTACCTCGATGACGGTCAAGGCGTTGGACGGCCAGGCCATCTCGAAGAAGGACGCCGAGCGCGCGAAGAACATGTTCGCCCTCGGCCTGCTGTCGTGGCTGTACTCCAGGCCGCACGAGTCGACGCTCGCCTTCCTGGAGCGCAAGTTCGCCGCCCGGCCCGAGCTCGTCACGGCCAACGTGACCGCGTTCAAGGCGGGCTGGGCGTTCGGCGAGACGACCGAGGGCTTCGCGGTCCGCTACGAGGTGAAGCCTGCCAGGCAGCAGCCCGGCAACTATCGGAACATCACCGGGAACACCGCGCTCGCGCTGGGCCTGGTCGCGGCCGGCGTACGGTCCGGCCTGCCGGTCTTCCTCGGCGCCTACCCGATCACCCCGGCCTCGGACATCCTGCACGAGCTGAGCAAGCACAAGAAGTTCGGTGTCACGACGATGCAGGCCGAGGACGAGATCGCGGCCGTCGGCGCCACGCTGGGCGCCTCGTACGGCGGCGCCCTCGGCGTGACGTCGACCAGCGGCCCGGGGGTCGCGCTCAAGGGCGAGACGATCTCGCTGGCCGTCGCGCTGGAGCTGCCGCTCATCGTCGTCGACGTGCAACGCGCCGGACCGTCCACCGGCATGCCGACCAAGACCGAGCAGGCCGACCTGCAGATGGCGCTGTTCGGCCGGCACGGCGAGGCGCCGGTCGCGGTCGTCGCGCCGCGGTCGCCCGCGGACTGCTTCGACGCCGCCATCGAGGCGGCCCGCATCGCGCTGACCTACCGCACGCCGGTGCTGCTGCTCTCCGACGGGTACCTCGCCAACGGCTCCGAGCCGTGGCTGCTGCCCGACGTGACCGGGCTGCCCGACCTGCGCGTCGAGTTCGCCAGCGAGCCGAACTCACCGGACGGCTTCATGCCTTACCTGCGGGACCCGGCCACGCTGGCCAGGCCCTGGGCCATTCCGGGTACGCCCGGGCTGGAGCACCGGATCGGCGGGCTCGAGAAGGCCGACATCACCGGCGACATCTCGTACGACCCGACGAACCACGACTTCATGGTCCGTACCCGGGCCGCCCGGATCGAGGCGATCCAGGTACCGGACCTGGAGGTCGAGGACCCGGACCAGACCGCCCGCGTGCTGGTGCTCGGCTGGGGCTCGACGTACGGGCCGATCGGTGCCGCCTGCCGGGCACTGCGCCAGCGCGGCCTGCCGATCGCGCAGGCCCACCTGCGGCACCTCGCCCCGATGCCGCGCAACGTCGACGACGTGCTGCGCCGGTACGACCGGGTGGTCATCCCGGAGATGAACCTGGGTCAGCTCGCACAGGTGATCCGCGCCCGTTACCTGGTCGACGCGATCGCGTACAACCAGGTCCGCGGCCTGCCGTTCACCGCGTCGGAGCTGGAGTTCATGCTGGAAGAGCTGGTGAAGAATGCCTGACGCGAAGAATGTCGAACGCGCCGTCACCACGGCGCCCATCGCGCTGAAGCTGACCGCGAAGGACTTCAAGTCCGACCAGGAGGTGCGCTGGTGTCCCGGGTGCGGTGACTATGCGATCCTCGCCGCCGTCCAGGCGTTCATGCCGGAGCTGGGGATCCCCCGCGAGCGGATCGTCTTCGTCTCCGGCATCGGCTGCTCGTCGCGCTTCCCGTACTACATGGACACGTACGGCATGCACTCGATCCACGGCCGTGCGCCGGCGATCGCGACCGGCCTGTCGACGACCCGCCCGGACCTGTCGGTCTGGGTCGTCACCGGCGACGGCGACGCGCTGTCCATCGGCGGCAACCACCTGATCCACGCCCTGCGCCGCAACGTGAACCTGAAGATCCTGCTGTTCAACAACCGCATCTACGGCTTGACCAAGGGCCAGTACTCGCCGACGTCCGAGCTCGGGAAGGTCACCAAGTCGACGCCGGCCGGCTCGGCCGACTCGCCGTTCAACCCGATCTCGCTGGCGCTCGGCGCCGAGGCGACGTTCGTGGCGCGGACGATCGACTCGGACCGCAAGCACCTGCAGTCGGTCCTGCGCGCGGCGGCGGGGCACCGCGGTTCGGCGTTCGTCGAGATCTACCAGAACTGCAACATCTTCAACGACGGCGCGTTCGATGCCCTCAAGGAGCCCGCCACCCGGGACGACTTCACGATCCGGCTGGAGCACGGGAACCCGATCACGTTCGGCCGCAACGCGGAGTGGTGCGTGATCCACCCGCCGGGCGGGTTCGGGCTCGAGGTGCGCCGCACGGCCGAGGTCGAGCCGCACGAGATCGTCACCCATGACCGTACGGTGGCCGAGCCGGCGTACGCGTTCGCGCTGTCCCGGCTGCCGGGCGAGGACCTGCGGCACTCGCCGATCGGCGTATTCCGCGCGGTCGACCGGCCGTCGTACGACGACCTCGTCCGCGGCCAGGTGGCCGCCGCCCGTGCCAGGCTCACCGGCTCCCCCGAGGAGGAGCTGACCAAGCTGCTCAACTCCGGCGATACCTGGACGATCATGTAGACCTGGCCCGCCGTTCCGGGCGCTCACCGCCCACCAGATGCCTCCGGGTAAACCCCGGAGGCATCTGCGTGTTTCGGCGCGGATCGGGAATCCGTCGCATTGACAGCAGATCGGTGCCTACCGATGCCTCGACACTGTCGGAACCCCCGACAGAAGAGGTGTTGCGATGATCCGAAGGCTCCCGACCTTGCTCGCCACGGTCGCCGCGACCGCCGTCCTCGTGTTCGGCTTCGCCGGCACGGCACACGCGGTCACCGCGGAACAGAAGGTGGCGGTCCTGTCGAGCTGGACGCAGACGAGCGTCGACAGCTACAACGCCTGGAACTCCGCCCGGACGAACCAGGGCGCCTGGGTCGAGTACGCGTTCGACTGGTCGACCGACTTCTGCTCGTCGAGCCCGGACAACCCGCTCGGTTTCGACTTCAAGCTGTCCTGCTGGCACCACGACTTCGGCTACCGAAACTACAAGGCGATGGGCCAGTTCTCGGCAAACAAGTCGCGGCTGGACGACATGTTCTACGCCGACCTCAAGCGCAAGTGCGCGACGTACAACGTGTTCGTCCGCCCCGCCTGCTACAGCCTGGCCTGGACGTACTACCAGGCCGTCCGCGCGTTCGGCAACACGTTCATCACCAGCGACCAGATGGCCGCGGCGCAGCGGCTCCATGACCGGGGCCTCGCCCAGATGGCCGCGGCGGCCGTCTGAGGCCCGGGGTGGGGCCGGCCGACCAGCCGGCCCCGCCGGGCGAGCGCGGGCCAGCCCAGTGCTCGCTGCCGCTCAGGCGGCGGCCGAGGGCGCGTCCGAGAACCGCTCGGACCCCGCCACCAGATCCGGGTGCTCGACCGCGAGCGCGACCGCGGCCGCCTCCTCCAGGCCGAGCGTGCCGCCCTGGACGTACGCGGTGTCGAATGCCGCGTCGCCGACCGCGAGCCGCACCGCCGCCTGCTGCTCGGCCCAGTACGCCGCGAAGACGCCGGCCGAGCAGCGCAGCGCGGCGCGCGCCGACTGGGTTGCGCCGAACAGCTGGGCCGCGGTCAGCGGATCGCCGCCCAGCGCGCACCGGACCGCCATCGCATTGATCGACTCGCAGGCCCGCGAGTTGAAGCCGTAGCCGATGCGCGACCGCAGCGCCACGGTCAGGTGGTCGTGCGCCGCGACCAGGTCGCCGCGGGCGAGGGCGACCATGCCCAACAGCATGTCGACGGTGCGGCGGCCCCGCTCGGCCGGCTGCGCCGCCTCCACCGGCCGGGCGGCGGCGAGCAGGTTCGCGGCCTCGTCGAGGGCGCCGCGCTGCCACAGCAGCTGGGCCAGGCAGTACACCGCGTACGTCGCGTCGGCCGCCACGCCATGCCCGGTGGCCCACTCGATGACGTCCCGGCAGGCCTGCTCGGCCTTGTCCGGGTGGCCCATGTCAAGCAGGGGCGCGCCCCGGCCGGCCAGCACCCGGGCCAGCAGCCCGAGATCGCCGGCCTGCCGGGCGGCCGCCTCGGCCCGCTGGGAGAACCGCAGCTCCTCGGCGAACTCGCCGTCCGCGCCGGCATGGCGGGAGTGCAGGTGGTACGCAGCCGCCAGCTCGGCCTCGGGAACCTGCTCGCCGGTCTCGGCGATCCGGCTGTAGAGCCGGAACAACCAGAGCCGCCCCTCCCGGGCCAGACCCCGCTCCCGCCACCACTGGTCGAGCCCGCCGGCCAGCTGCAGCCCATGCCGGGCGCTGCCCCCGGTGACCGTCCAGCGCAGCGCCGACCGCAGCTCGACCGCGAGCGGGTCCAGGGCGTACATCGACAGCGTCACCGGGCGGTTGTCCGGGCCGAGGTGCACCCGCCGCAGGGCATGCAGCGACCACGCGACGTGCCGGTCGCGGGCGGCCCGCTCCTCCGCCGCCTCGGCGAGCCGGGCGGCGTACGCCCGGATCGGGTCCAGCATCCGGTACGTGGTGCCGGTCGCCGTCGCCTCGACCTGGATGAGCGACTTGTCGACGAGGACCGCGAGCGGGTCGAGCGGGTCCTCGCCCAGCAGCCACTCCACGGCCGGCAGGTCCACCGGCCCGGCGAACACCGACATGCGGCGCAGCAGCGTCGCGGCGCGCTGGCCGAGCGTGCGGTAGGACCACGCCATGGTCGCCTGCAGGGTCGTGTGCCGCAGCACGCTGAACGCGATCGTGGGTGCGTCCGAGTCGCTGCCCGACTCCGCACCGGCGTCCAGCGCGCTGATCATGTCGCCGGCGTCGCCGGGCAGCTCGGTGTCGATCCGCTCGGCGAGCTGGCTCGCCGACAGTACGCGCAGCCGGGCGGCCGCCAGCTCCAGCGCGAGCGGGAGCCCGTCGAGGCGACTCGCCACCCGTTCCAGGTGCACGATCTCCTCGACCCGCGCACCGTGCCCACCACGGGCGGCAGCCGTACGGTCGAGCAGCAGCGCGACCGCGTCGCCCGGTCCGCCGTCGGGTCCCGGCGCGAGTGACATCGACGGGATCCGCCACACCGCCTCGCCCGGCGTGCCGAACGGCTCCCGGCTCGTGGCGAGGACGCGGACCCCGCTGGAGGTACCGAGCACCTTGGCCGCTACCGCAGCGGCCGCGGCGGGCTGGGCGTCGCAGGTGTCCAGGACGAGCAGCAGCGTACGGGTGGCGGCGTACTCGGCGAGCGTGTCGAGGACCGGCCGCCCAGGCTCGGGGCGCAGGCCGAGCACGGCGGCGATCTCGAACGCCACGAGCCCGGGGTCGGTGACCGCGGCGAGATCGGCGAACCAGACCCCGTCCGGGTGGCTGCCGACCAGATCGCGCGCGACCTCGATGGCGAGCCGGGTCTTGCCGGCACCCCCGGCGCCCACTACGGTCGTCAGCCGGTGCTCGGCCACGAGCGCCCCGAGCGCGGCCCGCTCGTCGCGCCGGCCGACGAACCGGGTGACGCCGCTGGGCAGGTTGTGGGCCGCCGAGTCGAGCGTGCGCGGCCGGGGGAACTGCCGCTCGAGGCCTGGTGCGACCAGCTGGTACAGCCGCTCCCGATCGTCGAACCCGCGCAGCCGGTGCAGGCCCACCTCGAGCAGCCAGGCCCCTTCGGGGAGCGCATGCTGAGCGCTGCGCGCGGTCGCGGCGGAGCACAGCACCTGGCCACCGTGTGCGGCCGCGGCGACCCGGGCGGCGCGGTGGACCTCGGTGCTCGCGTACTCGCCGCCGTGCGGCTCGGCGTACCCGGTGTGCAGTCCCATCCGCACGAGCGGGCGCGCTTCCGGCGTCGGCCAGTCGTGGGTGGCGAGAACCCGTTGCGCCTCGGCGCAGGCGGCCAGCGCGGCCGAGGCGTCGGCGAAGGCGACAAAGAACGAGTCGCCCTCGGTGAACAGGGGCGTGCCGCCGGCCGCCGAGAGGGCACGGCGGAGCAGCCGACGGTGCTGCGTGAGCACCGGCCGGTACCCCGCACCGAGCATCTGGGCCAACCGGGTCGAGCCCTCGATGTCGGTGAACAGAAAAGTCACCCGCCCGGTTGGCAGGTGGTCCCGTGCCGACACGCGATTAACCTCCGCCCCCTGGGAAGTCGGGACTCATCGTGCCGTACCCCCGCAGCGGCCACATCGTAGGAACGGACGGGTCATGGTCGCCCAAGGTCGCAACAACGGGGCCCAGGTCCGAGATGTGGTACTCCAGGCTGATGTTGCCGACTATCCAGACAAACTGCGAAACAGGCTGACGCGGTCAGCAGCCGCAGGCCCCGCCGCAGCAACCTCCGCCGGCCGGCGGAGCGGCCGGCGCGGTCGCCGATCCAGCGGCTCGGCCGGCGAGCGCCACCGTCGACAACAGCTTCACGGTGTCCCCGTGCCCGTGCGGGCACGCCGCGGGCGCGGACGACTCACTCATCGGCCGGCGTACCTCGAAGGTGGCGCCGCAACTGCGACAGCGGAACTCGTACCGCGGCATGGCACCACCGTACGGCATCGGCGATACTCGACGATGTGTCGGGTACGGAGGACAACCAGCGGGTCGGGGCCGACCCGGCGGCGCTCCGTCCGGCGGCGCCAGCGGCGGTGCCGGCCAAGGACGGCCCCGCGGTGCCGGTGCAGGGCGCTCCATCCGGTGACGAACCCGTCATCGACCTCAGCCCCGGTGGCACCATGCCCGGGTGGTCGGCCACTCCGCGGCATGGGTACGAGCTACCGCCGCTGCGCCAGCTCGCCGGCCGGTACGCCCGCGGGTTGGCCGGCCAGGTCCGCGCGGTAGGCCGTTGGTCCCGCCGCCCGGCCGGCCGGCTCGCCGTACCCGGGATGGCGATCGCGCTGGTGGTCGGCCTCACCGGTACGGCCGGTGCTTACCTGGTTCCGG
>JAEHDK010000634.1 GCA_016880465.1 Micromonosporaceae bacterium | reverse complement strand
GAGCCGTCGGACGCCGGTAGTGGGAACCAACGGGACGCGTAGCGTGTGCCGTCCGGACGAGACGGGAACGGCCGGTGAGCCGGTCGCGGGTAGGTCCGGCGGTCGGGGGAGGAGGTCGGCATGACGTCGGTGGAGCGGCCGGTGGTCTACCTGCGCGTCTCGTCCGAGGCGCAGCTGGACGGCTACGGCCTGGACGTCCAGGAGGCCGCCTGCCGCGCGTACGCGGCGCTGCACCGCCTGGCGGTGGCGCGGGTCGTGCGCGACGAGGCGGTCAGCGGCACACTGCCAGCGCACGAGCGGCCCGGCCTGACCGCGGCCTGGAGCTGCTCGGGGACGCGACTGTCGGCGTGCTGCTCGCGGCGCGGCTGGACCGGCTCGCCCGCGACCGGTGGGTCCAGGAGGCGATCCTGGGCCAGGTGTGGCGGCTCGACGCGCGCGTACACACCGTGGACATTGGGGAGGAGCGGCGCGACGACCCGGACGACCCGATGCGGATCGCGATGCGGCAGATGGTCGGCGTCTTCGCGCAGCTGGACCGCACCACGACCACGAAGCGGTTGAGGGACGGTCGCCGGGCCAAGGCGGCGGCGGGCGGGAAGGCCGTCGGCGTCTACCCGTACGGGTGGGACCGGGACGGGCCGGTGCCATGCGAGCAGCGCGTCCTCGTGCGCCTGCTGGACCGCGCGGAGCGCGGCTGGACGCTGCAGGCGGTCGCCGCGCACCTCAACGAGCGCGGCACGCGGACCCGGCACGGTCGCATGTGGACGACCGGGACCGCCCACAACGTGCTCGCGCGGCACCGGTCGCGGGGGCGGTGAGTGTCGGAAGGACCCGGCGCCGCACTACGTGGTGACGGCCGCCTGCCGGGCCGGTGACGCGGGTGCCTGTATCGCCGCCGCCTGGGGCGGATCGGTGACGAGCTCGCACAGCTCGATGCGTCGGCTGGGCTGGCCGAACGCCGATCTTTCACGGATGGTGCCCAACCGACTACTTGCAGTTTGCTTTGATGACTGACAATATAGCCACTAATTCGGGGGCTGCTGGACACGACGGCCTGCGCAACCATCTGTTTCCCACACCGGGGAGGTCAACGTGTTCCGCGCGAGAAGAATTGGGATCCTTGCATCCGTCGCGATCTTGACGACTGGCATCGGCCAAGTGCTATCTGTGTCAGCTGCTGCTGCGGCCAGCCCACCGGGTGCTGCAGCTGGCCCCGGCGCGTACCAAAGCTGTACATACAGCACATCGACGAGGGTATTTGCATGCTATGCCACATTTCGTGACGCGATCGCGGCAATCAGTCACGGTCGGGTCACCGACATCACCGACCCAACCAAGGTTACCGAGGAAGACGCGCTAAGGATCTCGACCGCCGGAGCGGGAATTCAGGTGGACGTCCTGCTGGGCATACTCTACCAACACGCTCAATATGGCGGCGCCACTCTTGTGGCCCACGCCGCCAGCGGATGTGACAGCAACCAGGATACCTGGGAGTACTGGTACCCCTCAATGCCGTCCGGTTGGAACAACATAATCAGTTCCTTTACCGGGTACTCGGGCTGTGAGATCAAGATCTATGATGCCACGAATGCAAACTGCTTTAGTGGGCCATGTATGGGTCCGCTACTCGGCATCTCCTATGTCGGCGATACAATGAATGACAAGACCAGTTCAGTTACGTTCCACTGAACAAGTCGTGCCGGTGCGGAGCAGAAAACCTCCCCTGCTCCGCACTCAGACGTCTCTCGTTACGGCGTGAGGCGCGGCAGGCCAAGCTCCGTACATGTCCGGTCGCCGCCTGGAAACACCGCCGCTATACCGTTGTCGAGCGTGCAGGCGACGAGCGGCGGAACGGGGTACGTCCCCGCCGAAGGACCCGGTCCGGTAACCTGCTTCCGACCCTCCTGAAGGACGCCGGCCCGCCACAACAACGCGCACACCTCGATGGGAGGCGATTCGTGCTTCGTCCCATCGGCGGCAGTCGCCTGCGCCGCGGTCGTACCAAAGAACGAATCATCGCCGCCGCGAAGAGAGGCTACGGTGTAGCAGCGAACTTGATCGGTGATCTTGGCCGGAGCAAGAGCCCTGTATGTCGCGGCACCGGTTACGACCACCAGAACTGCGGCGAGAAGCCCGATCATCCAACGATTGCCGTGACGCGACACGGTCGTACCTTCCGAGTGAGTCCTAACGTATTCTTCCAGCATCGTCCGTCGAACCTGCGCGCGATCAGCGGGCAAGTCCCTCTCGGGCGGTAGGTCGAGAAGATTAGTCATTGCCTCCGCTCCCGTCTCTATCGTTTCCTTCTAGCCGGGCCGGGCAGGAATCCTCATCCCGGGCGCCCTGAGAGGTGGCCAATCTGAGTCGAAGTCGAGCCCGACCAAGGCGTGATGCAACGGTGCCCTCGGCGACACCAAGGGCAACGGCGGCCTGTCCATATGTGAGGCCTGACATTACGACGAGCGCAATAACATCTCGCTCCGCGGAACTTAGCTTTGCGAGACTCTTCAGAACTGCCCTCATCCTGCGTTCGTCATCAACTCGATCAGCCACTGAATCGGACGGATCGGGCTCTTCTAGTGGCTGGGGCATGCGGCGCAGCGCGGCTCTGTACCGGCGCAACGATCGATTGTGATTGCGTGTGACGTTGGTCGCCACGCCTAAGAGCCATGGAAGCAGCGAGCCACCCGCATCCGATACCGCACGTTCTCGCCGGCGCCAAACCTCGAGGAAGACAACGGACGTGGCGTCCTCAGCGGCACTCCAGGAGGCCAACCGGCGAAAGCAGTGGTTATAGACGGCGCCCGCGTGACGGCTGAACAGCTCACCGAAGGCGGCCGGCTCACCGGCCGCGACCTGGGCAAGCAGCTCAATGTCGGACACGCCCTCTCGCCCGATGTGCGTGGTCAACCGTCTCATACCCTCCCTATGTCCGCTGCCCACCGGTGCCATCCGGTGGACCGCTGGCCTGTGTGGGACGATTTGTCCGTGAATATCTCGACCGCGAGTCTCCGGCCCGCACGGAGTTACCGCCTCCGCAGGACGCCGGTGGAGAGCCACTGGACCAGCAGAGCGGCGAGGTGCACCGCCGCCTCGGCCTCCTCCTGGGTGTGCCGGCGGGACTCATGGGCGCCGCCGTGGCGGGAGACCTGCGCCTGCCACAGCGTCTCCATCATCGCGACGATCGAGTCGACGTCTCGCGGCTTGCCGTCCTTGCCGGGAAGCAGCAGCTCCCACTTGTGCCCCGAGTTCCTCAGCTCGCCGATCACCGTACCGATGGTGGCCGTGTTCTGCGCGGCCTTCTTCTGCTCGACCAATGGGCAGGCCAGCTCCTCCACGTCGCGGATCGACTCGCCGAAGACCTTGTCGGGATCGGGGGAGAGGCCGTACGCCGCGACCCAGGCCGCGCGCAGGTGGTCGGCCGCAGCATGCGGAGCGCTCTTGATCGCCGCATCCGCAGCGTCCTGCACGGTCTGATCCACCCGGCCGACAAGACAACGTGAATCACGGTCTACTCGATACAGCGAACTACCGTCTACATGGATGGCGTCCAGCTTGTCCAACAAGGGCACGAAGACGCGCTCTGTCCACTCGTCGCGGTAGGCGTCACCGTACGCGTCCGGAGCGTCCCCTCCGGGATGAAGTTGAAAAGTCGCATCCACCACGGTCATGAGATCGGAGGGGTGGCGGCTGACGAGGTCCTGGACGTAGCCGGCTTTGCTGATCCGACTCATCTTCATGTGGAGCATTACCCGCTGTGCGATCGGCTCCCGGAGGGCTTCGTACAGCCAAGCCTTGAGGGGCTCGATCAGCAGCTGGGGACACCCTCGTACAGGGTACGGTCCAGGGGCAGACCAGCAAGCCGGTCGGGTAGCGGCTGAAAAGGACGTACGTCGCTCACGGTGATGAATCGTACGTCGCATGTGCGACGCTCATCCACGCGATTCGGCCGCCCGGACCGTCCACAAAGGGCGGTGGGACCGGCGTCGAGAGGGTCACGTGCGCGGTCCGCGTCGCCACGGCCACCAGTGGACGCGGAACAGCTCGGCGCACGACCGGATGATGCCCGGCCGGTCACGCGGATCAGCACCGCGCAGTGCCATCCGCACGATCACCACCTTGGCGATCGCCGTGACGACCAGGCCGGCGAGAACGACCCACGGTGCGGCGATCAGCACCGACTCGTACGTCACGTCTCGGCTCCCCTAACTCCGGCCGAGCGGCGAGCACAGGACTCAGCTCGACCTGTGAACAGAACTGGTGAAGCTGAGCCCCGCCGACGTGCGTACTCACCGGGTTGGGCAAGGACGGGGGTGGGTGCTTACCGCCGACCGGGATTGGACCGACGGCCGGGGGCGTCGCGCACGCCGGCTGACGCGATGGTCGCCCTGCTGCGGCATCTGTCAATAGTGGTGAGCGTCGCGGAGGGCGAGCGCGGCTTGGACGAGCGCGGCGTGGCTCAGCGCCTGTGGGAAGTTGCCGAGAAGCCGATGGTTGACCGGATCGATCTCCTCGGCGTAGAGGCCGAGCGGGCTGCCGAGGTCGACGAGGGCATCGAACAGCGCGGCCGCTTCACCGGGACGTCCGCTCTTGGCCAGCGCCTGCACGAGCCAGAATGAACAGGGCACGAACGCGGCCTCGGTGCCGGGCAGCCCGTCCCGGCCCGGTGGGTACCGGTAGAGCAGTGGTCCACCGGCAGCGAGTTCGCGGCGGACCGCGTCGATGGTTCCACGCACGCGCGGAGAGTCGGCAGGCTCGATCCCGAGCAGAGGCAGGACCAGCAGGGCGGCGTCGACATCGGGCGAGCGGTAGCTGCGGGTGAGGGTGTCCCGCGCCGGGTCCAACCCGCGGGTGGTGATCTCGGCGGCGAGTGCGTCGCGCTGGGTCGCCCACCGATCCCGGCGCCGGCGGGACGTACGATGGCTTTCCGCGATGCGCAGCGCCCGGTCCAGCGCGAGCCAGGCCATCAGCTTTGAGTGGACATGGTGGGCCGCGTCGCCGCGGATCTCCCAGATCCCGGCGTCGGGCTCGGCCCACCGGGCGGCGACGGTGTCGGCGAACCCGGCCATGCCCCGCCACGTCTCCCCGTACAAGCCGTGGCCGGCTCTGGTCAGCAGCCAGGCGGCGTCGAGGACCCAGCCGTACCCGTCGAGCTGATGCTGCTCTGCGGCGTCGTTGCCGGCTCGCACGGGCACGCTGCGCGCGTAGCCGGGCCATCCGTGCAGTTCGTGTTCTCTGGCGGGGTGCCTACCGAAGAGGGTCAGCAGGACGGGCATTCGGGGGCGGTCCAGCCGGGTGGCGTTGAGCAGCCAGGCCATGAACCGCCGAGCCTCGTCCTGCTTGCCGACGCCGAGGAAGGCGCCGATGCCGATGCTGGCGTCACGCGGCCAGGCGTAGCGGTAGTCCCAGTTCCGGACACCGCCGAGATCTTCGGGCAGCGAGGTGGTGGGGGCCGCGACCGGCGCGCCCGATGGTGAGTAGGTCAGTAGCCGCAACGTGAGCAGGCTGCGCAGCACTGCGGCATGCCGTGGCAATCGGTGGTCGACGCCCTGACACCAGGCCCGCCACCGTTGTTCGTCGGCCTCAAGCGCGGCCCAAGCGGCGGCCGGATGGATGTGCACGAGCGGTTCCCGCTCGGCCACGGCGAGGGCGATGGTGAGCGGTCGGCCGGGGGTGATGAGGACAGTCATCGGGCGGCCCGGCTCGACGGCCAGGTGCGGCGCCGTGTGCAGCGCGATGGCGATGCCCGGCCAACGGCAGACCAGAGCCTCGCCGCGGCCCTGGCTGTACGGCGAACGGCGGCGTTCGCCGAGGCGAGGATCAAACTGGACGACTGCCGTGCTCGGGCTGCTGCCAGCGGCGAGTCGGCGTACGAGCAGAGTGGACGGAAGGAGCCGACCGGCAACCTCGGCAACCATGCCCTCGGTCAGGGTGAGCTGCCCATCGGCGGTGGCCCAGGTCGTTTCGAGGGTTGCGGATTCGGGGCGGTAGCGGCGCGCGGTGACGGTCGACCGGCCGGCCGGGCCGAGCCGGAAGGTTCCGGCCGCCGGCCCACCGACCAGGCGGCCGAAGACGGGTGGGCCGTCGAAGCGTGGAATGCACATCCAGTCAATGGCACCGTCGGACGCGACGAGGGCGGCGGTGCGGGTATCGCCCACCAGGCCGTAATCCTCTATCGGCGGCCGGTCCCGCTCGCCAGCGCCCATGTCAGTGGGTCCTCAGCAGGACACCGAGGGCGATGCCGTAGATGAGGTGAGCCCCGGCAGCGACCAGCGGGGTCTGCGCGCCGTAGTTGAGGCCGAGCAGTCCCGGCGGTTCGAGTACCGCCGTGCAGGCCGGGCCGGCACGGTAGGAGGCCATGCGGGGATGCACACCGGCGAGCAGCGGAACCAGCACGGTCAGCGCGACGCCGCCGTGGAGCAACCCGAGCAGGCCGCCCAGCCACCACGTGGCCCGGTCGAGCAGGGCAAACGTGGCGGCATAGCCGAGGGCGAAGCCTTGCCCGATGGTCAGGTGGATGAAGAATCCGGCGGCTCTGGCCCGGTCGAGGTTCTCCGTTACGACGGTGCCCAACAGCAACGGGATGTCGAGGCGGGTGAGCCCGGCCAGCTGGGCAGTGATCATGACCGCAGTCAGCGCGGTGGTGGCGATCAGCCCGAACAGCGCCCACCCCGTCCAGTCCATCTCATCGCCCCACGAGCTGGCGCACCCTCGGGTCGAGCGCGCTCTGGTCCAGCATGCCAACCGCGCCGCTGCCGTGGCGGCGGAACGAGTCAGGTCGCCGGTGCGGCAGCGTCACCCCGAGGACGCGCGGGCATCGGTCACGTGGGCTTGTCGGCCAGGTCGGCTGGGTCGATGCCGAGAGTGGCGAACAGCCCGACGTGCTGGCCGGGATCGATCAGGTCGGGCAGTTCCCGCTCGACCCACTCGGCTCGGGCGTGTTGGCCGCTGCGTCGCAGGACCTCGACAACCTTACTTTTGTCGATCTTCATCTCCACCCGCTCTCCATTTCTTATCGGGTACCTGGGGCCATTGTGGCGCCGGCACAGAGCGGTGGCCGTCAACCCGACGGGCGGCTCATCGGCTGCCCGCGCAAGCGGCGCCGGGGATGGGTGGACCGGGACGGGATAGCCCTGGATGACCTGCGAATCGCGGCTTTCCGCCGTGCCGGCCGCCCGCTCACCTGCCCTCAATCATCGGCGCGTCCACCAGCGGTGGACTGTCTCGCCACCGGGGGCCCGGGCAGCACCTTCAGCCTACCGACATCTTTGGCGGCGCAGCAGGCCGGGCGCCCCGGCGGTAGGGCAAGCCCCCCGGACTCGGTACCTGTGCCGGTACCACACTGGCTGACCGCCTCACCTGCGGGGCATGGTGAGCGGGTGCTGGCAGTGGCGCTGCGGTGCGCGATCGTCCAGCTGGGACCGATGTTGGTCACCCTCGGAGCTCCTTCGATGTCGTGTACGCTTGTGAGCAACGTACACAGTCTGTCAAGTGCACACCTGGCACATGGACATGGCGTGAACATTTCCGCTTGTGTACGATGTCGCCAAGCAGCGACGGAGGCCCTCGACGTGACGATGAACAACGAGGTGACAGCGGCGGACATCGCGCGGATCGCCGGCGTGGGGCGGGCGGCTGTGTCGAACTGGCGGCGCCGCCACCGGGACTTTCCCGCCCCGATCGGTGGCCCGCCGAACAGCCCGACGTTCGCGCTGGCCGACGTGGAGGCATGGCTCAACGCCAATGGCCGCGCCGCCGGGGTGGACAGCTCGGCGTCCCGGCGTGGGATCCGCCGGCCCGCGGAGTCGGCGGACGCCGGACTGGCCGGACTGATGGCCGCTCTACTCCCGCCACTGTCCCGCGGCACCGTGGTCGACCCGGCGTGCGGCGATGGTTCCGTTCTCGCGGCCGCTGCCGGTCGGCTCGGCTCGCGGCCGCGTTACGTCGGGCAGGACATCGACCCGGCGCAGGTCGACCTCGCGGAAGCCGCGCTGTCCGAAGTGGGCGCATCCAGGATCGAGATCGTTGTCGAGTCACCCGATGCCGACCGGCTCGCCACCTTCCGCCACGAAGCGGACGTGATCATCTCGGTGGCCCCGCTGTCGGACCGACCGGTCGAGGCGTCAACCTGGGAGTACGGGCAGCCGAACCGCACCGACCAGCCGCTCGGCTGGGTCCAGGTCTGCCTGTCCTACCTCAAGCCCGGCGGTACCGCGGTGCTCGCCGTACCGTTCGCCGTGGCGGTCCGTGCGTCCGGTCGGCGGATCCGCGCCGAGCTGCTCCGGGCCGGCGTGCTGACCCACGTCATCGGTCTGCCCGAGAAGCTTTCCACCGCCCCGGCTGCCCCGTGGCAGATCTGGGTGCTGACCCGACCGGTCGGCCGGCCGGCGTACGAGCTGAGGATGGTCGACCTTCTCGACTGCGACCCGGCGGACCTGCCGCAGGACGACAGGGCTTGGGCGGCGGTCTTCGCCGACCCGGCCCGTACCCGGGACGTGCCCTCGATCGAGCTGCTCGACGAGGATGTCTTCCTGGTGCCGGCCGCCCACATCGCCGCCGAGGCGCGCGACGTGGCGCCCGAGTACGCCGCGCTGCGCAGCCGGTACGCCGCATCGGTCCGCCGGCTCCTTGACTCGGCACCGGCGCTCAAAGCTGGCCACGCGCAACCCCTCGGCGTGCTCGTCACCGTCGGGGACCTGGCCCGATCCGGCACCCTGACGTTTGTCGACCGCGACGCCGCCCGCCCTGGCGATGTCCTTATCCCAACGGGCGCTCGCGGCTTCGAGGCGCGCGTATTCGACGGCACCGGTGAGCACGACGTGAGGGCCGTGTCCGTCATGCGGTGCGACCCGGAGTCGCTCGATCCGCATTTCCTCGCCTGCTTCCTGCGCGCCGAAACCAACCGGCGGCAGGCGGCCGGCACGATGGGCGGGACCTTCCGGCTCGACGTACGACGCGCCCGGGTGCCACGCATGCCACTGTCGGAGCAGCGCCGTTATGGTGAGGCATTCCGCCGCCTGATCGAGTTCGTTGGCGCCGCCGACGAGGTCGCCGCCGCGGCCGCCGCCGCCACGCGTACCGCGATCTATGGTTTGACCAGCGGCACCCTCGCGCCCGAAGAGAAATGAAAGCGAGCTGTTGACGTGAGCACCCACCAGGAACTGGCGAGCTTCATCTGGTCGGTCGCGGACCTGCTGCGCGGCGACTACCGGCAGTCCGAGTACGGCAAGGTGATCCTGCCGTTGACCGTGCTGCGCCGCCTCGACTGCGTGATGGAGCCGACCCGGCAGGCCGTCCGGGACCGCGAAGCCTCGCTGAAGCTGGCCAACAAGGACCAGTTCCTGCGGATCGCCGCCGGCCTGCCGTTCTACAACACGTCGAAGCAGAGTTTCCGGACGATCGGCGAGGATGCGGCAAATGTCGAGAAGAACCTCGTCGACTACATCAACGGGTTCTCCCCGAACGCTCGCGAGATCATCGACAAGTACGAGTTCCACACGCAGATCGCCCGGCTCAAGGCCGCCCGGCTGCTCTACCTCGTGGTGCAGAAGTTCGCCGACATCGACCTGCACCTCAACCGGGTCGACAACCACCAGATGGGGTATATCTTCGAGGAGCTGATCCGGCGTTTCTCCGAAATCTCCAACGAGACCGCCGGCGAGCACTTCACCCCGCGCGAAGTCATCAAGCTGATGGTGCACCTGCTGCTGGGTCCGGACTCGGCCCACCTCACCGAGCCGGGAAAGGTCATCAACATCCTCGACCCCGCTTGTGGTACGGGCGGCATGCTCTCCGCCGCCGAGGACCTAGTCACCTCGCTCAACCCGCACGCCACCGTCAAGCTGTTCGGCCAGGAGCTCAACGCCGAGTCGTACGCCATCTGCCGCTCCGACATGATGCTCAAGGGCCAGGATGCGTCGAACATCTACTTCGGCAACTCGTTCAGCGATGACGGCCACAAGGAGCGCACGTTCGACTACCTGCTGGCCAACCCGCCGTTCGGCGTGGAGTGGAAGAAGGTCGAGGACGAGGTAAGAGAAGAGGCCAAGCTCGGGCACGCCGGCCGCTTCGGCGCCGGGCTCCCGCGTATCAACGACGGCTCCTTCCTGTTCCTGCAACACATGCTGTCGAAGATGCAGCCGGTCGACCGCGGCGGCTCGCGCATCGCCATCGTCTTCAACGGCTCGCCGCTGTTCACCGGCGCAGCCGAGTCCGGCGAGTCGAACATCCGCCGCTGGATTCTCGAGAACGACCGTCGAACGGCCGCTCAAGCTGAACTTCGAGGTCACCGAGGAGACCCTCGCCGCGCTCGCCGAGGCCAAGCCCTTGTCGAACTACGAGCATCGCGACGCTCTCATCGACGCGGTCAAGCCGCTGATCGGGACGGTGTGGCGGACGAAGAAGGAGGCGAAGGAGGCGCCCCGATGCGTATCGATGGATGGAGATCGGGGAGACCGCGTTGCGTGACCGCGAAGTACTGATTCGGGGAGGTATCCCGCCGGAGGCGATTACAGGGTATTGGCCACGCTAGCTAGCGTAGTAGGAGGACTGCAGATGAATGTAGATGACGTCGCTGAGAGGTTGCAGTTCGAGTGGAGTGCAGAGGATGGGTTTCTGCGTGGGCTGAGGTACGGGCGCTTTGATCCAGCTGAGGCAGAAAGGTTCTTAGCCGTTTTGGAGTCTATCGACCAAACGGATCCAACGCGCTTCGACGCCCGAATCGTCGGCAGAATCTGGCTCATTCCGTATTACATGCTGTCACATGTTCACAATTCGGAGAGTCTTGGTCTCGACATAGCCGAAAGACAGCAGGTGATGTTTCACGCTAACGATATTCTGGCCGGGATTTTCGGTGGTCGAACCAGCGCAGTCGATAGACGATGATAATGATCACCAATGCCGATAGCCAATCAATCTGAAGATTGACTCTGTCGGTGCGCGGTGCGCCCGCTCCGTCGTGGTCGCTCGCCGCATCTCCCGCTGCATCCCTCGCTATTACGTTCAGTGGGGACCCCGCCCTTTCATCGCATCAGCGTTGCTGTCAACGTGTTCGACTTCGTAGTGTTATCGATATGACAGCAACGCGACGCTCGCGCAAGGCAGGGACGATTGGCGGTGTAACGCCTTCCTCATCGGATGTGCTGTTGTGGGCGGGCGATCCGTGCTGGACAACGCCGACCGCGAGCAGGTCACGCTCGCGCGCGGCGAGGAGTCCTGGATCGGCGATCGCTTGACGTCCTCGTTGCTGCCCTGACAGCCACCAGCACACCCGCAGGGATCGGTCATGTGGTGAGTGACAAACCGAGTGACAACGGGGACGGACGTCGGCGGAGAAGCATGGTCCCTGACGGACCGTTTCCGCAGATCAAGCCCACCGAGCCGCTGGTCAATCGACTGTCATGGTTGCCTGGGGGTCATCCCTGAAAGGGGCGGGGCCGGTCAACCTCCTGTCCTTGGAAAGTTGTGACCGGTCTGTCCTGGTTC
>JAEHDK010000074.1 GCA_016880465.1 Micromonosporaceae bacterium | reverse complement strand
GTCCCGCCGCCGCCCGGGCCGCCGCCGGCTCCGCCGTACCCACCCCCACCGCCGATGGTCAGCGCGGCGGCCCCTCAAGCCAGGCCAGCCGGCACAGCGCAGCAGGCCGGCACGGCTCGCTCGCCGCAGTACCCGCCGCACGACTGGCGCAGCACGCTGGCACCGGCACCGGCCGTCGCGCCGCCGGCCGTCGGGCAGGGTCGGACGGCACCTCCGGGGGTGAACGGTTCCTCGCCGCAGTACCACCGATGGGCCCGTGACCAGCGTCCCGGCGCGGTCTACGGCGGCGGGAGGGACCTGCCGCAACAGACGACCGCGCTGACCGGGTTCCTGGAGAACTCCGGTTCGCTGACCGGGCACATCCTGTCTCGGGGGCAGACGGACGCGCCGACGCCACGGTCGAGTACCGCCAAGGTAGTCCTGATCATGGTCATTGTGATGATTGTGCTCGTGGTCGCCGGCGTGGCCGCGGCGGCACTTGCGGGCGACACCGTTACCAAGATCTTCGACGGCATCGTCCACGGCTAAGCCGGGTCGAGCCCCGCCAGGCTCTCGGCCATCCGACGTACGCCCTCGCGCAGCAGGTCCGGCGACGTGGCGAAGTTCAGTCGGGCGAAACCCCGGCCCGGCGCGCCGAAGGGCAGCCCCGGCGTGAGCGCCACCCGGCCCCGGTCGAGAAACACCGCCGCCGGGTCGTCGCCCAGACCGAGCGGCCGACAGTCCAGCCAGGCAAGGTAGGTGGCGTCCGGTACCCGGTACCCGATGCCGGGCAGCTGCTCCGCGAGCAGCTCAGCGAGCAGTACCCGGTTCGCGGCGAGCCCGGTACGCAGCGCGTCCAGCCAGGGCTCGCCGTTGCGCAGCGCCGCCTCGCCCGCGATCACGCCGAGCAGCCCGGCACCGAAGCTGGCTTCGGCCGGGAGGCGATCGAGGTCCTCGATCGCGCCCGGCCCGGCGAGCGCCAGAGCCGCCTTGAGCCCGGGCAGGTTCCACGCCTTCGACGCGGAGACGAACACGAACGCCCGTGCGGCCGCCTCCGCGCCGCCCACGGTCGAGTCGTCCGCGAGCGACAGGAACGGTACGGCCGCCGTTGCGGAGAACGTCAGCGGCGCATGGATCTCGTCGACGAGCATGCGTACGCCGTACCGCTGCGCGAGCTCGGCGACCGCGGACAGGGTGGCCCGGTCGTAGACGACGCCGGTCGGGTTGTGCGGGTTGCACAACAGGTGGGCGGCCACGTCACCGGACGCGAACGCGGCTTCCAGGGCCGCGAGATCGAGCCGGTACGCCTCGTCCAGCGGCACCTCGACCACGCGCCGGTCGGCGTGCGCGAGAAACGAGAAGAACGGGTGGTACACGGGCGGGTTGACGACCACGCCGGCGCCGGGCGGGGTGATGGCACGCAGCACCTCGACGATGCCGTGCATCACGTCCGGTACGAGCCGGGCCCGCGCCGGGTCGGGTGCGTACCCGAAGCGCCGCGCGCTGAACTCGGCGTACGCCTCGGCCAGCCCGCCCGGGTGCGCATAGCCGGCATCCCCCAGCGCGACCGCGGCGGCCAGTGCTTCGGCCACCGGCGTGGCGAGCGGGGCATCGATCTCGGCCACCCACATCGGCAACACGTCCGGCTCGTACTGGCGCCACTTCACGCTGCGCCGGGCCCGCAGCTCGGCGAGCGACAGCGCGGTGAGGGGAGTTGCCAGCTGGTTGAGGGGGGCGGCCATGGCTCGATCCTGCCGTGACTCTGCCCACTGGGCGAGCCAAACAACGCGCACTTTTCCGCGGTACCGGCTACCGTTGTGCCGCTGACGCGCCCGCGACGGCTCGCGGTAGGCGGGTTCCCGCTCGGCGCTCCCTTGGAAGGCTCTTTCTTGACTCTGGCCGACAGTACGCTGCTCGACGCTGCCCGCTCATTCCCCTCCGCCCTGGACCCCGCGACGACAGACCCCGCGGCGACCGACCCCGCGACGATAGACCCCGCGCCGCCGGCCTCTGGTTTCGCCGCTCTCGGCCTCCCGCAAGCCCTGGTCCGGACGCTGTCCGCCACCGGCATCACGCAGCCGTTCCCGATCCAGGCCGTCACGATTCCGGACGTACTCGCCGGCCGTGACGTGCTCGGCCGGGGCCAGACCGGCTCCGGCAAGACGCTCGCCTTCGGCCTCCCGTTGCTCGCCCGGCTCGCCACCGGCGGTAGGCCGCTGCCGCGCCGCCCCAAGGCGCTGGTCCTGGTACCGACGCGGGAGCTGGCGATGCAGGTCAACGACGCGCTCGCCCCGCTCGGCAAGGCGGTCCGGGTGTCCCTGCAGACAGCCGTCGGCGGCGTGCCGTACGGCCGGCAGATCGAGGCGCTGCGGCGCGGCGTCCACGTGCTCGTCGCGACGCCGGGCCGGCTCGGTGACCTGCTGCGGCGCGGTGCGTGCGTGCTTGACGACATCGCGGTGACCGTGCTCGACGAGGCCGACCAGATGGCCGATCTGGGCTTCCTGCCGGACGTCACGGAGCTGCTCGCCAAGACTCCGGCGACCGCACAGCGGCTGCTGTTCTCCGCCACGCTCGACCGGGACGTGGATGCGCTCGTCACGCGGTTCCTGACCGAACCGGTGACCCACTCCACCGAGCCGGCCTTGGCATCCGTGTCCACAATGGAGCACGTCGTGCTGCTCGTACCGCCGCTGGACAAGCCGGCCGTCACCGCCTCGATCGCGAACCGGCACGGGCGCACCATCATGTTCGTACGTACCCAGGCCGGGGTCGACCGGCTGGCGGACGAGCTGACCGCGGCCGGCGTACGGGTCGGCGCCCTGCACGGCGGGAAGGCCCAGCGGGTCCGCACCCGTACCCTCGCCGAGTTCCGCGAGGGCCGGACCGGCGTGCTCGTCGCGACCGACGTGGCCGCCCGCGGGATCCACGTGGACGACGTGTCGATGGTGGTGCACGTGGACCCACCCCGGGATGCGAAGGACTACCTGCACCGGGCCGGGCGTACCGCGCGGGCCGGCGAGTCCGGCACGGTGGTCACGCTGGTCCTGCCGAGGCAGCGCCGGACGACCCTCGCGATGCTGGCGCGGGCCGGTGTGGAGCCCAGCGAGACACGCGTACGGGCCGGAGATGGGCGGCTGTATGACCTGACCGGGGCCCGCACGGTAACGTCCGGCACATGGCGACCCTCCCGCGCGCACTCCTCTGGCAGCGCGCCGACACGGCCGGCTCGGATCTCGCGCTCGTCGAAGACCGGCGCGGGCTTCACGCGCGGGGTGTCGCGACCGCGGCGAGCCCGCTCCCACACGTCTGCCGATACGAGCTGACGACCGACGACGGTTGGGCCACGACCCGGCTGGAGGTCACCGCGGAGGGCGCCGGCTGGTTGCGCTCGGCGCGCCTCGAACGGGCCGCCGGTCGCTGGCGGGTGACCACGGCCGAGCGCGGGAACCTCGATGCCGCGCTGCGGGCGGCCGGCCATGCGCCCGCCGGCCTACCGGGCACCGAGGAGCCGATGCGGCTCAGCGACGCGGTCGATGTCGACCTGTGGGCCGCGCCGCTGTTCAACACGCTGCCGATCCGCCGGCTCGGCCTGCGCACCGCACCCGCCGGGCACGCCCGGACCATCCTCGCCGCGCTGGTGTTCGTACCGTCGCTGGTCGTCGTACCGGCCGAGCAGACGTACACGGTGCTCGGCGACGGTCGGGTGCGCTACTCGTCGAGCACGTTCACCGCGGAGCTGACCCTCGACGCCGAGGGGTACGTCACCCACTACCCCGGGCTGGCCACCACGTCCTGATCAAATCCACAGTGGACTCTATTCGGCCGGCTGCGACACCGACTGCGGTACGGGCTGCGGCCGCCCCTCCCATTTCGTCGACAGCGCGATCATCGTCCGGGTGCGGGCGACGCCGGGGGTCCGTTGCAGCCGCACGACGAGATGCTCCAGCTCGGCGATCGTGCTGACCCGCACCTTGAGCAGGTACGACTCGTCGCCGGCCAGGAAGTAGCACGACTCGATCTCCGGCAGCGCCTGCAGCGTGTCGAGCAGCTCGTCGGTACCACCGTTGACGCCGCTCGGCTGGACGCCGCCCGCTTGGACCAGGCCGATCAGCGCGGTCACGCCGAGCCCGATGGCCTCCGGTTCGACGTCGGCGCGGTAGGCCCGGATCACCCCGGCCGCCTCCAGCTTGCCGACCCGCTCGTGTACGGCCGGCGCGGAGAGTCCGACCTGCCGGGCCAGCTCGGCGTAGGACAGCCGGGCGTTGCCCCGGAGGAGGTCCAGCAGCCGGCGATCGATGGGATCTGGACCGCCGGTTGCGAGAGGCATTCGCGAATAGTACCGGTTAACTTCCCAACGAGTGCGATTTCCACGTTACTCGGACACCTCACTCTCACAGTGCTGTAATTGGACGTACGAGACCCAGGGCCTTAGTTGACGCAAGGAGGGGGTCGTGGACACTGGAGATCGACTGCTGACGCCGGGCGAGGTAGCCGCGCTGTTCCGCGTCGACCCGAAGACCGTGACCCGCTGGGCCGCCGCCGGACGGATCGGCAGCATCCGTACGCCGGGCGGCCACCGGCGCTTCCGTGAGTCCGAGGTCCGGGCACTCCTGGAGGGCGAGGGCGAGCTGGACGAGACGCTCGACGGACGCGGCGGCCCCCCGCGCAACACCCCGCCGGCCTCCGCCACGCGGATGGACCAGTCGACCCGCCCGAACCAACCGCGCTAGCCCCGGGGGTCGGCGCCCAGCTCCCCCGTCCACCGCCGGGACAGGTCATGCGGTACGCCGAGCGCGTCGAGGACCTTGCCGGCCACGAAGTCGATCAGTTGCGCGGCGGTCGCCCGCGCCCCCGCACCGTAGAACCCGGGGCTGGCCGGCAGCACGACCGCGCCCGCGTCGTACAGCTGGATCAGGTGCTCGAGGTGGCTGCGGGTCACCGGCGTCTCGCGGGGGACGACCACGACGGGCCGGCGCTCCTTGAGGTTCACCTCGGCCGCCCGCTGGAGGAGGTCCTTCGACAGCCCGATCGCGATGCCGGCGCAGGCCGCCGTGCTGGCCGGCACGACCACGATGCCGCGGGCCGGGTACGAGCCGCTGCTCGGGCCGGCCGCGAGATCGCCGGCCGGCCAGTACTCGACGCCCTG
>JAEHDK010000633.1 GCA_016880465.1 Micromonosporaceae bacterium | reverse complement strand
GGTGAGCTCGCGCAGCGCCGCCGGGCGGCCGTCCCGGGGCGCGCAGTCCCGCGCGAACGCGCACAGCCGGCGCTCCAGCAGCTCGGCGTTCGTCTGCACCGGCACGGTGTCCGGACCCTCGACGACGAGCACCGCGCCGCCCCAGCGCACCGCTACCTGCACCTGCGTCGGCGGCGCCGCGGCGCCCGGCGCGGTCGTGGTGTACCGGGTGGTCACCCGGATCGCCTCGGCGCCCAGGGTCAGCGCGTCGACCTGCTTGGTCCAGCTGAGTGCCCCGTCGGACGCGCGAGCGCAGCGGTTGGCCTCGGCGTCGTACTCGTGGAAGGCGGCGCTGCCGACCGGTCCGGTCTGATAGACGAGCAGCGTGTAGCTGCCCGAGGTACCGACCAGCTGCCAGGCCCGGGCGGCCACCAGGTCCTCGCGTACCCGCGCGAACGCGGTCCGGCCCGGACACTGCGGGCCCGGCAGGGCATTCATCCCTTCCCGTACTTCGGTGAGGCCGTCGCTGGGTACGAACCCGGTCGGAATCGACCGTCCGGCCGGCTCCCGGTTGGCCCCGGCCGGTGGCGCGTACGCCGAGACCGGCATCCGGGCAGGGTCGCCAGGTGGGACCGTGGGCCCCGTCGGCCGAAGCGGACCCAGCGCCAGAAACCCGGCGGTCACCACGCTGAAGACCGCGAGACCGGCCAGCGCCGCGTGCCCGTTGCGGCGGCGGCGCCGGGCCCGCGCCACGATCTCGTCCGCGTCCGGCACCGGTACCGCGGCCGCGACACCGCCGTGCAGCGCGCCGAACCGGGCGCCGAACTCCGGCTCGAGGTCGTCGTGGAAGTCAGGCACTGCCGCACACCTCCACCTGCCGGGGTACGCTACTGTCCACAGTGGACGAACCGGCCCCTCGGTATCCGCCGAGCAACCCGGCCAGCGCCTCACGGCCCCGGCTGAGCCGGGACTTGACCGTGCCGGCGGCGACCCCGTCGAGCGCGGCGATCTCGCTCACCGAGAACCCGCCGACGTAGTGCAGGACGAGCGAGCGCCGCTGGGCCTCCGGCAGCTTGCGCAGCGCGGCGACGAGATCCGCGGTCACGCCGTCCGGCACCGGTTCGGGCGGCGGCGGGCCGTGCCGGCGCCACACCTCGGCTGCCGTACGCGCCCGCCGCCACCGGCTGATCGCCACCCGGTACGCGACCCGGCACACCCAACCGCGCGGCTCGTCGTACTCGGCGATCCGGTCCCACCGGGACCAGGCCCGCACGAACGCCTCCTGCGCCGACTCCTGGGCCTCGGTCAGGTCTCCCGTGTACGCGTAGAGCTGCGCGACGACACCCCGGTAGTTGGCCCGGTAGAACTCCACGAACGAAGTCTCGTCGGCCATCGGGGCCCCCTCCGCCTGCCGGTGTACCCGCGCGCTGGCCATTACACGCGGTGGTGCCAGCAACGGTTGCATAGCGGTTCCCCGATTCGCGCGTGTCCTTGCGAGGGACACGCCGCGAGCCGCGCTCCGGTTCCCGGGTCAGGACGGCAGCGCGGAGAGCTTGTCGGGTCCGCCCTGGGGCTTGAGCACCTTGAACTTGTAGTAGACGAACTCCGGCGTCCGGATGGTGATCTCGACGTAGCCGGGGTAGTCCATTTCGCCGGCCGGGATGGAGCCGCTCAGCGGGGGTTTGGTCACCGTCGCGTTCGCGTAGGCGTCGTCGGCGGCGTACTTGCGCATCCGCTGCAGGTTGCCCTTGGACCAGGCGTTAAGGAATGCGTTGACGTAGTCGTGGGCGTTGGTCGGATACGTGGTCCTTTCGAGCGGCGCCTCGGAGACGGCCAGCTTCAGCCCGAGCAACGAGTTCGTTACCCGGATGACGACCTCGTCGCCGTTGTTGTTGCGGAACGTGCAGTACGTCGAACCGGCCGCACCATCGGATTTGATGTACGTCCAGTGGTTGTCCGGGTACCCGTTGTCCTTGATCTGCTGGAGGGCAGCCGGCGTGGTCAGCAGCGCGACCCGGACGAGATCCTTGTTGCCCCACGCGGTCAGCACCGCCTGGGCGTACGCCTTGGCGTCCTTCGGATAGACGAACGGGGTCGGCGAGGCGGCCGCGCCGCCCGTGTTGCCCTGGCCGCCGCCGGTGGGGTTGCCGCTGGGCGCCCCGTCCGGGAAGCCGGCGCCACCGTTCGACCCGGCCGTGGGCGACGAGCCGAGCTGCCCGTGGCCGCCCGGGTCGGTGCCCTGGCCCTGGTCTTTGGCAGGGGTGGCACACGCGGCGAGCAGGCACCCGGCGACGGCCGCCGCCGCCAGCGCGGCGGCGCGCTGCCACCAGTTCGGTCGAGCCATGGTGCTCCTCCTCCGGTCGTGAACCCGGCGGTCCGGGTGCCCGGAGGATATGAACCGGCGGTCGCCGTGCCACGTCTGCGTCGGCAACCCGACGCCCGGCCGATAATCGGCCTATGGGTGACCGGCTCGACGACTACCGGCGCAAGCGCGTTGCGGCCCGGACGCCGGAGCCCGTCCCTGCCGAGGCACCCCGGCCGTCCGGTGACGACACGTTCGTCATCCAGCAGCACCACGCCCGCAGCCTGCACTGGGACCTGCGGCTCGAACGGGACGGCGTACTGGTCTCCTGGGCCGTGCCCCGCGGCCTCCCGCGCGACCCGGCCCGCAACCACCTCGCCGTGCACACCGAGGACCACCCGATCCAGTACGCCGACTTCGCGGGCGAGATCCCGGCCGGCGAGTACGGTGCCGGCCGGATGTCCATCTTCGACCGGGGCACGTACGCCACCGAGAAATGGCGGGACGACGAGGTCATCGTCGTGCTGTACGGCACCCGGGTGTCCGGCCGGTACGTGTTGTTCCGGACGGGCGGCAAGGACTGGATGATCCACCGGATGGACCCGCCCGAGCCGGGCTGGACGCCCATGCCGGACACGATCCCGCCGATGCGGGCCAGCACCGCGAAGCGGCTCCCCCGCGACGATGACGCCTGGGGGTACGAGCTGGACTGGGACGGACCGCGGGCGATCGCGTACGTGTCGGGCGGCCGGCTGCGGCTGCTGGACGGCGACGCGCACGACATCACGCCGGCCTACCCTGAGCTGCGCGCCATGGCCGAGCGGCTGGCGCCGGCGGAGTGCGTGCTCGACGGCGTGCTCGTCGCCTTCGACCCGGCCGGCCGGGTGAGCCGCGCGGCGCTGGCTCCCCGCGCGGACGCCGTCGACGCGGCCACGGCCAGCAAGCTGGCGGCCCGGGTACCCGTGCAGTATCTGGCTTTTGACCTGCTCTGGCGGGACGGCGAGCGCACGCTGGAGCTGGCCTACACGCGCCGGCGGGAGCTGCTCGACGAGCTGGCGGTCGCCGGCCCGCACTGGCAGACGCCGCCGCACTTCACCGGTGGCGGCGCCTTCGCCCAGCAGGCGAGCCGGGCGCAGGGGCTGCCCGGGGTGATCGCGAAGCGGCTGGCCGCGCCCTACGCGCCCGGCCAGCGGACCCGGGACTGGCTCGCGATCCCGGCGGGTGTCACCAGAACCGGTGCCCGCTGATATCCGCGACGACTGCGGTGATGTTGTCCCGACCGCCCGCCTCAAGCGCCAGCTCGACGAGCCGCTCGCCGCACGCCCTCGGGTCCGCGTTGGCGATCAGGGCCTCGGCGATCGCCGTGTCGTCGACCACGTCGGAGACGCCGTCGCTGCACAGCAGGTACCGGTCGCCGCGGCGCGGGCGCAGGTCCGTGCACACTGGATTGATCGGTTCGCCCTGGACGGCCCGGATGATCACCGACCGGTGCGGGTGGCGGGTCGCCTCGTCGGCCGAGATCGCGCCCTTGTCGACGAGCGCCTGCACGTACGTGTCGTCCTTGGTGAGCCGTACCAGACGCCCGTCGCGCAGCAGGTACGCCCGCGAGTCGCCGACGTGCGCCAGCCCCATGCGCCGGCTGGTGAGCAGCATCGCGGTCAGCGTCGTACCCATGCCGTCCAGTTCCGGCCGGCCGGCGACCGCCTCGCGGATCCGCCGGTTCGCCTCGGCCACGGCGGTACGCAGGTGCTCCAGGGGTGAGCCACCCGGCCGCTCGGCCTCCAACGCGACGAGCACCCGGATGGCGATCTCGCTGGCCACCTCGCCGGCCGGTGATCCGCCGATGCCGTCGGCGACGGCGATCAGGTGCGACCCGGCATGCGCGGCGTCCTCATTCGTCTCCCGGGTCACGCCGCGGTCACTGACCGCGGCGGCACGCAGGAAGAGGCTCATGCTAGCCAGCCTCCCAACTCGGGGACGGACCGTCTCTACGCACTAGTGCGTATGGTGAAGCGGTGATGCCGGTGCCGATGGTCGGCCGCGCGGGCGAGCTCACCGAGCTGTGCCACGCGTGGTCCCATCTGCACACCGCACCGGCCGGCCGGCCCCGCGCCGCCGTGATCACCGGCGCGGCCGGTTGCGGCAAGAGCCTACTGGTCTCCGCGGCACTTGACGCCTTCGACCCGGCACCGGCCACGGTGCTGTTCGGGTGGGCCCGGATCCACACCCCGGCACCGTACGACTGGCTCGCCGCCGCGCTCAGCACGCACGGCACGGCCGACCTGCCCATCCCGGCAGACGCGGTCGCCTGGCTGGCGCAGCAACCGGGACCACCGACTCAGCGGTACGCGCCGGGCGCGCTGCTACGCCTCGCGGTGCGGGCCGTCCGGGCGATGGTCGGCACCTCTCCCGCGGTGATCGTCGCCGAGGACCTGCACGCGCTCGACCCGGCCAGCCTGAACCTGATCGCCGAGCTGGCGTACGCCACCGGGGTCCGGGCTCTGCTGCTCGTCACCAGCCGGCCGCCCGAGGAGGAGCTGGTCGGGCGTACGCTCGCCCAGCTCACCGGTGCACCCGGCGCGATACGCCAGCACCTCGGCCCGCTCGGCGGGGGCGAGGTCGCGGCGCTGCTGGAGCGCGCGTACGGCGCATCCGTGCCGACCGCGGTGGTCCGCGCGGTCCGCAACCGCACCGGCGGCAACCCGTACCAGCTGACCGAGCTGCTGGC
>JAEHDK010000632.1 GCA_016880465.1 Micromonosporaceae bacterium | reverse complement strand
CGCCACACCGGCCGGGGTCAGGAACACATCCCCACCCGGTACGGAAGGCAGACCGACGATCTGCAGGAATTGGTTGCGCGTGATCGCGCCGCGGGCAAACGCCTCCGTGGCCCGCTGCCACCGGCCGGTCTCCGCTTCCTTCATCGACAGAACACCCGAGTTGTCCCAGTCGACCCGCACCCGCCGCCGGCCCACGCCGGCGAAGCGGGGCAGCAGCCGCGACCGGACCGGCTCGACGAAGCGGCGCTGCTCGGAGAACATCGCCTCTTCCCAGAAAGACAGCCGCGCCTCGCGGTAGTCCTTGTACGCGTTGTGGGTCAGGCCCAGCTTGGTGCCGACCAGGATCGGCTCGACCCGGAACGCGCCGCAGATCCGGGCCTCGGACACCTCCCGCAGATCCGGGAACTCCAGGTCCGTCATCGACAGACCCAGCTCGTGAAGCTTCATCCCCTTTTGCAGGAACGCCGGCGTGCCGCGGTTCGTGCCGGAGAACGCCTCCCGCCACCGGGCCCGCAGCCGCCTGTGCAACGCGTCGGTGATCTCCTGCTCGGTCTCGATGACCACCGACGGCATCGCATGGTTACGCAGCAGGCTGTCCACGAAGTCGGTGGCGGCGTTGTCCAGCGTGGTCGCCCGGGCGGCCGCGCGTAGCGGCGGCTGACCGAAGTACCGCTGGCCCGGGTCGTTCGGGTTCGGGTTCGGATACCGGATCCGGATGATGAAACTGTCGGCTTGCTGTGCCGCCGGATGCCCGGCGTCAGGCACCGGCACGACGATCTCCGGCCGCTGCGGGTCCGGCCGGTACAGCCAGACGTACTCGGCCGGGTTACGCGGGTTCGGCAGCACCCCGACCAGGTCTGGGCGCAACGGCCATATCTGCGATGGCAAGCTGTCGCGGCCGTTAACCACCAGCCAGAAACACGTGCCGGCCAGGTCCTTGTACGTCATCGACAGTTCGAAGAACTCGAACTCGTCGGTCACCGGGTTGGGGTTCTCGAACAGGCGTCGCAGCCGGTGCTCGTCCAACGCGGCCGCATTGCCGAACGGGTACACCCGCAGCACCGACTGCGGCAGCGACTCCGCGCGGTAGGCGATGCATGCATAGACGAGCTCGTTACGGCCGTACCCGTTGGCTGCATAGTTCGCGAACGAACCGTCCTGGGAGATCATCCCCGCCTGGTTGGGCCCGCCGGCACCCAGGCCCGACGGCAGCGACATGAAGCCCTGCCGGCCATCGATGACCGTCGTGATGTCCTTGCCGGTGGTCTCCGGCTTGCGCGGCCCGGTCAGCCAACCCACCGGGGGCTACCTAGGCGGCCCGGTCGGCGGCGAGGCGGCCCGGTCGGCGGCGAGCGACATGCCGCCCACCGACACCGCGGCCGCGGCCAGCCCCCAGCCGACACCGACCGCCAGGCCGACGCCGACACCCAACCCCAGGACCGCGAACGGCATCACCGCGGCGGCCACAGCCTGCCGGCCGGACAGCAACCAGCGCCACACCCGGACCACACCGGCGGTCACCGCAACGGCCCGAACGCGCAACGCGTCCGGCGCCGGCGCGAGGAACAGCAGCGCCGCGGCAACCAGCAGGCCCCAGCCGATGCCGGCCAACACGGCCACGCCGGCTACCGCGCACCCGCCAGCCAGCCATCTGCGCACCATGGCCGGATCATAGCCCCATGCGTCCGATAATCGGACACCTACGACCGGTCAGCGGACAATCCGCTAGCTGAAGATCTCCGGCTCCGGCACCCGCGCCGGACGGTGCACCCGCACAGTCGCCAACGCCCACAACGCCAACGACACCGCCCCCAACGGCGACGAATCAACCGACACGTTCTGCGACCCCCACGTCCACGAGCCGCCCACCGGTCGCCGCGTCGCACCAGCAGCCGCATCCGTCAACTCGGCGCGGCAAAGATGGTGCACATCGCGGCCCGCCTCGTCCTCACCCGCGATCCCATCGAACAACATCCCAGCCGACGACACCACATCCAAGACGGTGGCCCGATGCACAACCAGACCCGCCTGCTCGGCCTCGTCGGCCAGGCCCGCCTCGTCGGCCACCGCCCGGTCATCGACCACGATCGCCACCGGATCATATTCGGCGTCCAACTCCCGCAGCACATCAAGCAGCCAGCGCACACCCGGGCGCCGCTCGAACACGTCCACCATCCGGCCGCCGCCGACCCGGACGCCGGCCGCCCCGATCGCCGCCGACGACCGGTCCGGCAACACCTTTACCCCCAACGCCACCCGACCCGCCAGCACCGCATCCGGGTCCTTTGCCGCGTCCCACCGCCGCTTCGGGATGACCTGCCACTGAGGCACACCTGGGGTCGGCCAGATGCCGGTGCATTCCCGCCGGTACCCGTCCTCCCCCAGCAGCCGCCGCATGTCCCGCATCCGCTCCGCAGTGATCCGGGTGCCATAGGCCGGATTCACCGCCGCCTGCACCGCCGGATCGTCCACATCGACATCCGGCTCGTTAGACCACTCGGCGCCAGCGATCCGCTCCTCACCGGCACGGCCCCGGTCCCGCACCGACACGATGTGCGCATCACCACGCTCCGGCGGTGTCGACGTGTAGATGACCTGCGCGTTCGGCATCGCCAACATGGTCGGCCCGAACCCGTCGATGTCCGCGGACGTGACATACAGCGCCTCATCCAACAGCAGCACCGGCGCAGTCAGACCGCGGCCCTAGCCCCGGACGGAACGCACCCGG
>JAEHDK010000631.1 GCA_016880465.1 Micromonosporaceae bacterium | reverse complement strand
GCGCGAGCTCACCGTCGCCGGCGAGGCCTGGGCCGTGGTGCTCGCGGCCGACGTCGATCGCGCGGCGCCGAAGCTGGGCCGGGCCATCGCGGCCGCGTCCGAGATGGGCTACCGCACGTCGGTCGCGTCGATCGACTGTGATCAGGGCGCCCGCGCGGCCTTGGGCGTGTCGGCCGATTCGCCGTACAGCTACGTCGCCGTGTACTTCCCGACCCGCGCGGCCGCGGCGGAGTTCGCCGCCCGCTCGCTGGTTGCGCCGGTGGCGACGATCGCGGTCCACACGTACTGCCTCAGCTGACCATTGTCGGACCGGCCCGGCCGGCGCATCTAGCCATTCTCCGGAAACCACGATAAATGGCGTAATAACATTATGCGGTCGAACGGGGGAGCTGAGCGATGTGTGGACTCGCCGGGTACGTCGGTATCGATGAGGAGTCCGGCCGCCCGCTGTTGCGGCGGATGGCCGAGCTGCAGGCCCACCGCGGACCGGACGGCGAGGGGTTCTTCGCCACCGGCCGGCTCGGGTTGGCGCACCGCCGCCTCGCGGTCATCGACAAGGTCGGTGGCGAGCAGCCGATGCGCTCGGCGGACCGGCGGTACGTACTCGTCTACAACGGCGAGCTCTACAACTTCCGGGAGCTGCGCGCCGAGCTGGTCGAGCTGGGACACGAGTTCACGACCCAGAGCGACACCGAGGTGGTGCTCGCCGCGTGGACGCGCTGGGGTCACCCGGCGTTCGACCGGTTCAACGGCATGTTCGCGCTGGCGATCGCCGACACGGTGGCCGGGCAGGTCGTGCTCGCCCGCGACCACTTCGGCATCAAGCCGATGTACCTCGCGTCGGACGGCAAGGGGCGGGTCGTGTTCGCGAGCGAGATCCGGCCGATCCTCGCGAGCGGCGTGGTCGAACGCCGGCCGGACGACGTGACGGTGTACCGGTACCTGCGGTACCGGGTCCACGACGACACCGAGCGTACGTTCTTCGCCCGGATCAGCCGGCTCATGCCGGGCGAGTGCGCGACGATCACCGCGGACGGCAAGGTACGCCGGGCCACGTACACCCGGCTCTTCGCCGAGCTGCCGGAGCTGGCCGCGCACGCCGGACCGTACGACGGGCCGGCCCGCGAGCGGTTCGCCGCGGCGCTGCACACCGCGATCCGTACCCGGCTCGTCAGCGACGTACCGGTGGGCAGCGCGCTCTCCGGCGGGCTCGACTCGTCCACCGTGGTCGCCACGATCAACGAGCTCCTCGCCGCGTCCGACGCGGAGGCGGTCGCGGTGGGCGAGCGGCAGCAGACCTTCTCGGCGGTGTTCCCGGGCGGGCGCAACGACGAGGAGCGGTACGTGGACGCGGTGGCCCAGCGGTGCGCCGCACTGCGGGTGCACAAGGTCCAGCCGATCGCCGACGACTTCCTCGTGGACCTGCCCGACTTCATCCGTACCCAGGAGGAGCCGGTCATCTCCACCGGCCCGTACGCGCAGTACTGCGTGATGCGCGAGGCGAGTAGGCACGTCACCGTCATGGTCGACGGTCAGGGCGCGGACGAGATGATGGCCGGCTACCTGCCGTACTACCTGGTCCGCCTGCGGGGCCTGTGGCGGCGCGGGCACCGGGCCCGGGCCGTCGGCGAGCTGTTCCGCTCGCTCGACGTGCTCTGGCGGCTGGTCCGGTTCCGCGTGGCCGACGCGGTGCGGCGCCGGCGCCGTAAGCCGGTGACCGCACTGCTGCGCCCGGCGTTCGCGGCCGCGCACGCCGCCGAGCGGCTGGACCAGCGGACCGACGACCTGAAGGCCCGCCTGGTCGACGACATCCTCCGGCACAGCCTGCCGGCCTTGCTCCGGTACGAGGACCGCAACTCGATGCGGTTCTCGGTCGAGGGCCGGGTGCCCTTCCTCGACGTCGACCTACTGCGGCTGCTGTGGGGCATCGACGAGGCCGCGATCGTCCACGAGGGATGGAACAAGCGCGCGCTGCGGGACGCGACCCAGGCGCTGCTGCCCGCGGCGGTACACCGGCGGCGCAACAAGATTGGCTTCACCACGCCCGAGGACACCTGGTTCACCCGGATCAAGAACGACGTGTACGCGGTGTTCGCATCCGACTCCTTCGCCCACCGGCCGTACTTCAACCGGGACGCCGTACTCGCCGCGTTCACGAGGTTCCTGCGTGGCCGCGGCGGGGCGGACACCATGACGTTCTGGCGCATGCTCAACGTCGAGCTGTGGCTGCGTGCGTTCATCGACGAGGACCCGACCCTCGGCGTACCCGCGCCGGCCGTGACGCAGCTGGGTGGCCGGCATCCCGAGGCGCCGCCGAAGAGCGACTACGTAGCCAACCCGGACAAGGAGATCCTGCTGGCCGGCACTCGCTGGGCCCGGTTCCCACTGCGGGTGGATCTGATCGCGGCCGGCGACGACGTCACCGCGCTCGCGGCCCGCCGGGCGGCCGAGTTCTTCGCCGGGCTGCCGACCGCACCGGCCGGGACCGCCGGCCTGGCTGGCGCGGGACCGTGGTACCTCTACGTCGGCGAGAAGGCCGTCGCAGTGGCGCAGGGCCGGTGCTACCGCACCCGGGATGTCCACCCTGGACCGTGGGCCCGCCTGCTGTCCCGGTTCGTCGTACGCGGCCCGTGGGGCATCGGCCTCGGCCACCCGGTCACCATGCACCTGGCCATCCAGGAGGTCGGGCTACCCCGGATCCTGCTGGCCTCCGCCGTCGGTGCGGCCGGCAAGCTGGTCGGCCGGCGCGGCCTGTTCTACCGGGTCGCCGGGGCGAGGGTACGGGCCATCGACGGGCCGACCGAGTACTCGGCGTACCCGGCCAACGTGTCGGCGAAGCTCGCGCCGCATGACCCGGCCGGCGCCGCCCGGCAGGTCTCGGCGGCCGTACGGGCCGTGCTGCCGAGCGAGGCGGCCGGCCGGTTCGGCGGTACGGTCGTCATCGACGCGAACGACCTCGGGCGCAACATCCTGGGCCACGACACCGGGGTCGCGGAAGCCACGCTCGAGGCCGCGTTCGCGGACAACCCGCTCGGGCAGGGCCGGGAGCAGACGCCGCTCGCGGTCGTGGTGGACGGGGTGGTCCCCGCGGCGCCGACCCGTACGGTCCGCTGGCCGCTGGCCGCGGACCGGCCCGCCGACGTACCGCAGGACCTGCAGCTGCTCCGGGAACCGAGCGGCGAACCGGCGCGCAACGCGGAACCGGCGGCCGACTGACATGTGTGGGTTGCTGGCGTTCGTCTCGGCGCGCGGTACCGCGGGCCGGTACCGCAACCGGGTGGCCCGGGCGGCGGACACGCTGCGCCACCGCGGCCCGGACCGGACCGGGGTACGGGTCGTCGGCGGCGATGCCGTGCTGGCGCTCCAGCGGCTGTCCGTCATCGACCCGGTGCACAGCCACCAGCCGCTGCGGTACGCGGACGGGCGCTACACGCTCGCCTTCAACGGTGAGATCTACAACTACCTGGAGCTGCGCGCCGAGCTGACGGACCGGTTCGGTGCGCGGTTCCAGACCGACGGCGATACCGAGGTCGTGGCCGCGGCGTACCACCACTGGGGTCCGGCGGCGATCGGCCGGCTGCGCGGCATGTTCGCGTTCGTGCTCTGGGACGCCGAGCAGCGGCGCGCGTTCGCCGCGCGGGACCGGTTCGGCATCAAGCCCCTCTACTACGCGAACACCGTGGACGGGCTGTGGTTCGCGTCCGAGAAGAAGGCGCTGCTGTCCCTTGTGGACAGCAAGCTGGACCCGGTCGGGCTCGCGCACTACCTCGCGATGCAGTACGTGCCGGAGCCCGGGTCGCTACACACCGGGATCGCCCGGCTCGGCGCGGCCGAGACGCTGACGTACGCGCCGGGCGGGGCGCCGGCGGCGGTGCGGTACTGGCATCCGACGTTCCATCCACAGTCGACGGACCGGCCGGAGGCGCTGTACCACCGGATCCAGCTCGCCCTGCGCGACAGCGTGCACGCCCACCTGCGGTCGGACGTACCGGTCGGTGCCTTCCTGTCGTCCGGCATCGACTCGACGGCGATCGTCGCGCTCGCCCGGGAGGTGCAGCCGGACCTGCGTACGTTCACCGCCGCGCTGGCCGCCCCCGGCTTCTCCGAGCTCGACGTGGCTCAGCAGACGGCGGAGGCCCTCGGCGTGGCCACGTACCCGATCGCGGTGGACGCCGACCAGGCGATGGCCGCGCTGCCGCGGATCGTCTGGCACCTCGATGACCCGGTTGCCGACCCGTCCCTCGTGCCGCTCTACTACCTCGCCGAGCGGGCGGCCCGGGACGTCACGGTCGTGCTGTCCGGGGAGGGCGCCGACGAGCTGTTCGGCGGGTACCCGCTCTACCGCGAACCGCTGTCCCTGCGCCCGCTCACCCGGTTGCCCGCCGGCCTGCGCCGGGGGCTTGCTTACCTGGCCCGCGTACTGCCGGAAGGGGTCCGTGGCCGGAGCTTCGTGGAGCGCGCGGCGCTGCCGATCGCGCGCCGGTACGACGGCGGCGCCCGGCTGTTCACCGCCGCCCAG
>JAEHDK010000630.1 GCA_016880465.1 Micromonosporaceae bacterium | reverse complement strand
CGGTGTGGTCGCCGGAGTCGCCGCGGCCCGCGATCAGGTACGCCGCCGCCAGCAGGGCCGGTCCGGCCAGCCCGCTGCCCGCGACGGCGACCGGATGCTCACCGAGCCACCGGGCGTACCCGGCGATCGCCGCGCCGGCCAGGACGGCCGTGCCGACCATCAGGTAGATCGCGTACCGGTCGCCGAACCGGCCGAGACTCGGCACGTCGAGCACGCCGAGCCGCACTCCATCGGGGACGGTCTGCGGTCCGAGCTGGGCGTACACCGAGACGACCGCGAGCAGCCAGGCCCACAGCACGAGCACCAGCACGCTGGCCGCGACCGGCCGGGCGCACAGCACGGCCAGCGCGGCGAAGAGCCCGACGGCGATGCCGACAGCGGTGGTCAGGCCGGCCTGCAGCGGCGGGTTGAGCGCGGCGTCGACCTGGGCCGACTCGGCCGGGTGGACGACCAGCGGCACGGTGACCGCGGCGCCGACGACGGCCGCGAGCGACACCGCGAGCCAGGACCCGAGCCCGTCCCGCACGCCGGCCCGGCGCAGGCTGCGCACCCCGCCGACGGCCCCGCCGACGACGGCCAGCGCACCGATGAACGCGGCCCAGGTCAGGTGGGCGCTCCAGCCGTTGTCTCCACCGGCGTCGAAGGACTGCTGCCAGCGCAGGATGCCAAGGCCGTAGGCGAGGCCGAGCTCGCCGGCGCCGACGACCGCCGCGGTCAGGAGTGCGGCGCACAGCGCCCTCACCCACGTACGCACCATGCCGCGCAGGGTACGGGGGACGGCACCCGCGTCGCTATCCCGCCGATGGGTCGTACTCGATGCGCCGGGCCCGCCTCGTGCCCGGGGTACCAAATGGGGTCCGCTTCCGGGTGACAACGGGTCATACCAGCGGTATGCTGTTCGGCATGACTGCAAAGGTGACTCTGTCCTTCTCGGACGACACGATCGCCGACGCCCGGCGGCTGGCCGAGCGCGACGGCGTCTCGCTGTCCGCCTGGATCGACAAGGCGGCCCGCGAGCGCGCTCTGCGCGAGCTCTTCGCCGCCCACGCCGAGGCGGTCAAGCGCGCCGGCCTGGACCTGGAGGCGGCCGCATTGGCCGACGAACGCGAGCGGGAGCTGGTCGCCGCCGCACTGAGCCGGGCAGCCAGGAGCCGCCGGCGTGCTGCGCAGGGGTGAGGTCTGGCGCATCGAGGGCCATCGGTCGCGCCTCGGCCTGGTGATCAGCTCCGACGTCTACACCGCCACCGACGTACCGATCGTGGTCGTCGCGGAGGTGGTCGAGGAGGAACTGCTCCGCGACTCTCCGCTCGCCGTGCCCATGGGCCGGTACGTGGTGATGCCCGACCGGCTGTCGTCCCCGATGAAGAAGTGGTTCACCGAGTGCGTGGATGTCGCCGACACGGACACGATGCACCGGGTCGGCCGGGCGCTGCGCATCATCCAGGACACCTGACGGCATCGACGCGGCGCACCGGTGGACCGGCACCCGATTTCTGCGTGCCGCCACGGTTGGGGTATTCTTCACGTTCGTGCGCCCGCGTCGAGTCGGGGCGCAGCCCCCTGGGACCGACGAGACAAAGGTAGACCTGTGCGTACGTACAGCCCGAAGCCGGGTGAGATCGAGCGCCGCTGGCACGTGATCGACGCCGCCGACGTCGTGCTGGGGCGCCTGGCGACCCATGCCGCGACGCTGCTGCGCGGCAAGCACAAGCCGGTCTTCGCGCCGCACGTCGACACCGGCGATTTCGTGATCATCGTCAACGCCGGCAAGGTGGCGCTGACGGGCAACAAGCGTCACACCAAGGTCGCCTACCGGCACTCCGGTTACCCCGGCGGCCTCAAGCAGATCGGCTATGACGAGCTGCTCACCAAGCGCCCCGAGCGGGCGGTCGAGCTCGCCGTCAAGGGCATGCTGCCGCACAACCGGCTCGGTCGGAAGCTCATCCGGAAGCTCAAGGTGTACCCGGGCGCCGAGCACCCGCACGCCGCGCAGCAGCCGGTGCCGTACGAGATCAAGCAGATCGCGCAGTGAGCGCGGGCAAGGACATGCGATGACGGAGACCACCGTGCCGGCGCCGACCGCGGTCGCGGCCGCCCACGAGGCAACGGCCGCGGCACCGCCCGCCCGGGCGCCGCGCGGCGACCGGCCGATCCAGACCGTGGGGCGCCGCAAGGAGGCGATCGTCCGGGTCCGGCTGGTCCCTGGTACGGGCGCCTTCACGCTCAACGGTCGCTCGCTCGCGGCGTACTTCCCGAGCAAGGTGCACCAGCAGCTCGTCAAGGAGCCACTGGTGACCGTCGAGCGGGTCGACGCCGTGGACGTCTTCGCGAACCTGCGCGGCGGCGGCACCACCGGGCAGGCCGGCGCGCTGCGGCTCGCCATCGCGCGGGCGCTGTGCGACCTGGATCTCGACTACCGCCCGGCGCTGAAGAAGGCGGGCTTCCTCACCCGCGATGCGCGGGTGAAGGAGAGCAAGAAGTACGGGCTGAAGAAGGCCCGCAAGGCTCCGCAGTACTCGAAGCGCTGAGGCAGTTGTCGTAGCGGCACGGCCGGGCGCGCCCTCGCGGCCCGGCCGTGCGCGTTGTCGCCCCCACCGCGAGAGGAGCTCGATGGGTCGTCTCTTCGGCACCGATGGTGTCCGCGGCCGTGCCAACGCCGACCTGACCCCTGAACTGGCGCTCGCGATCGCGGTGGCCGCCGCGCATACGCTCGCCGAACGGGATCGTTCCCACCGGCCGGTGGCCGTCGTCGGCCGCGACCCGCGGGCTTCCGGCGAGATGCTGGAGGCGGCGGTGGTCGCGGGGCTGGCGAGCGCGGGGGCCGACGTGCTGCGGGTGGGCGTGGTGACGACGCCGGCCGTGGCGTACCTCGCCGGTGCCCACGGTGCCGACCTCGGCGTGGCCCTGTCCGGATCGCACAACCCGATGCCGGACAACGGGGTCAAGCTGTTCGCGGCGGGCGGGCACAAGCTACCGGACGAGGTCGAGGACGCGATCGAGGCGGCGGTGACCCGGCCCGGTACCGCGGCCGGCTGGACCCGGCCCACCGGCGCGGCCATCGGCCGGGTGCATACGCTGCCGGAGGACGACAAGTCCTACGTGAACCACCTCCTCAGTACGCTCCCGCACCGGCTCGACGGGCTGCGGATGGTCGTGGACTGCGCGAACGGCGCCGCTTCCGCGATCGCGCCGGAGGCGTACGCGCGCGCGGGTGCCGACGTCGTTGCCCTGCACTGCGCCCCGGACGGGTTGAACATCAACGAGGGCTGCGGGTCGACCCACCTCTCGGTGTTGCAGGCCGCGGTCCGGGAACACGGCGCCGACCTGGGCGTGGCGCACGACGGCGATGCCGACCGCTGCCTCGCGGTCAGCGCGGACGGCGCCGAGGTCGACGGCGACGAGATCATGGCCGTGCTGGCCCTGGCCATGCGGCGCGCCGGCCGGCTGACCGACGACACCCTGGTCGCTACCGTGATGTCGAACCTCGGGCTCCGGCTGGCCATGCGGGAGCAGGGCATCACGCTGGTGGAGACGAAGGTCGGCGACCGGTACGTCCTGGAGGAGCTGCGGGCCCGCGGCTACGCGCTCGGCGGGGAACAGAGCGGGCACGTCGTCCTGCCCGCCCACGCCACGACGGGGGACGGCATCCTCACCGCGCTGCACCTGATGGCCGAGCTGGCCGACACCGGCCGCCCGCTCGCCGAGCTGGCGTCGGTCGTCACGAAGCTGCCCCAGGTACTGGTGAACGTTCCGGTCGGGGACCGCGCGGCAGGGGCCTCGGCGCCGGCGGTGACCGCCGCGGTCGCCGAGGCCGAGGCGTCGCTGGCCGGTTCGGGCCGGGTACTGCTGCGGCCGTCAGGTACCGAGCCGCTCGTCCGGGTGATGGTCGAGGCGTCCACTGTGGACGTCGCGCAGTCGGTCGCCGAGCGCATCGCCGGGGTGGTTCGCGCGGCGAGCCCGGCCTGAGCGCGACGCCGGCGCCGGCTACCACCGCCAGTGGGTTCGGTCCAGATAGGCCGACGAGCGCAGGGCCAGCCAGTCGGCCAGCTGGCCGACGACGCGGACGAGGACCGGCGTGGCGAGCCAGCCGAAGACGGCCGCGTAGTACCCGAGGGTGAGCAGCTGGCCGCCGGTCACCGGCGGCCTGGCGACGAACGGATACCAGAGCGCGCTGAACTCCGGCGTGAAGTGGCACAGCGCTTCCAGTGCGTAGTAGTTCTCGTAGCACGTCCAGGCCCACAGGCCGCCGAACACGTTGCTGTCCGCGCCGATCCACCCGGCCAGGCCGAGTACGCCGAGCGTGGCGAGGTTGCCGAGCAACCCGGCCCGCTCGTACCGCAGGCACACCGCGAGAGCCAGCGAGGCGGGCAGGACGCCGACCAGGAAGAAGCGCGGGCCCCAGTACATCCCGCCGTACCAGGACCACCAGCTCGCATAGGCGAGGACGAGCCCGGCGAGGAACAGCGTCCACAGCAGCCAGAGGCGCCACAGGTCCACGCCGGCCGGGTCGTGCAGCTCCCGCAGCTTGCGCCGGATCGGCAGGACCAGACCCGGGAGGTACCACAAGATGCCCTTGCCGAACGAGAACACGATCGCGAGGATCCCGAGCAGGAACGGGTACGAGAAGCCGTCCCGCCCGGAGTAGGGCATCACGGTCTTGGCGATCTGCACGGTGCCCGGGTAGCCGTTGTGCAACGGGTTGCCCCGGCGGACCCAGGCCTCGCCGAGTACGAGCAGGGCGCCGGCGAGCACGGGTACCGCGTACCGCCATCTCCTGGTGTGCAGAGCCTGGCTGCCGCCGACCAGGCCGAGGCCGATCAGGCTGGCCGGGGTGTTCGCCGCGCCGAGCGCGACGGCCGCCCAGCCGGCGATCCGGGTGCCGGGCGCGGCGGCGCGTACGAGCGCCGCCAGGACGCCCACCCCGACGCCCATCGCGGTGAACACCTCGCCGTAGAAGTCGGTCACGTGCGGGGCGACCATGCTGCCGGCCACCACGAGCAGCAGGAACCGGCGCAGCAGCACACGGTCCATGCGGTTGCGCAGCAGGGCGTACATCGTCGCGAGACCGAGCGCGAAGACGACCATGTTGTACTGGCTCAGCCACCCCTCCAGGTGCCCCGCCAGCCGGCCGGCTATCCACAGTGGAGTAGCGAACAATGGACCGATGAGCGAGTACTGGTTGGCCGAGAGCCGGCCGTGGTCCAGCAGCTGGCCGAGCGCCTCGAACCGGGCCCGGCCGTCCGAGGTGATCTGGTGGTGCTGGCCGGCGGCCAGCAGGACGACCCCGACCAGGATGAGCGCGGTCTCGACCCCGGCCACGAGCCGCCCGCTCGTCACCTCCGGGGCGGCCTGCCGCCCACCGACCTGCTCTACAGTCGAAGCCATGCCCGGAAAACTACCGCGCTGCCGCCCGCCCTTCCCGCCGGCGGGCCGGTAATCAATCAGATGGACTGCGTGAAAGGTGTCGTTCCGCGCAGACAAGGTGAGTGAAAGTCCGGTAGGGTGCGGTCCATGTGTGGGATCGTGGGGTACGTCGGCGCCCGGCCGGCGCTCGGCATCGTGCTGGACGGACTGCGCCGGCTGGAGTACCGGGGCTACGACTCGGCCGGCGTGGCCATTCTCGACGGCGCCGCGTTGCTCGTCGAGAAGCGCGCCGGCAAGCTGGCCAACCTGGAGAAGGCGCTCGCCGAGCGGTCCGGTGCGCCGGGGATGGCCGAGGGGACGACCGGCATCGGGCACACCCGGTGGGCCACCCACGGCGGCCCCACCGACCGCAACGCCCACCCGCACCTGTCGCGCGACGGCCGGGTCGCCATCATCCACCACGGCATCATCGAAAACTTCGCCAAGCTGCGCGCCGAGCTGGAGGCCGACGGGGTCGAGTTCACCAGTGACACCGACACGGAGTGCGCGGCCCACCTGCTCGCGGCGGAGCTGGCCGACCTCCCCGGCGGCGGCCCGCAGCACCTCGCCACCGCGATGCGGCGGGTCTGCCAGCGCCTCGAAGGGGCGTTCACACTGCTCGCGGTCGATGTGGCCACGCCCGGCGCGGTGGTTGGCGCCCGGCGCAACTCGCCGCTCGTCGTCGGCCGGGGCGCCGGCGAAAACTACCTGGCCAGCGACGTGTCCGCGT
>JAEHDK010000629.1 GCA_016880465.1 Micromonosporaceae bacterium | reverse complement strand
GGCCGGGAACGCCTCCCGGAACGCGGCCGACATCTCCCGGGTGTTGTGCAGGTGCGCGTCCCGCTGGGTGACCACCTGGCTGACCAGGACCGCGTCGGCCCGCTCGGCGCGTACCCGTTCGACGAGCTCCGGCACGCTCACCTGGGCGCCCAGGTTGGCCACCCGGAACTCCCGGTAGTACTCCAGGCCCTTCTCCCCGGCGATGCCCTTCACGTTCAGGATCGCGTCGATGCCGACGGGGTGCGCATCCGTACCGATGCACGCGCCGACGACAGCGAGCTTGCGCCGCAGCCGTTGCTTGACCAGCGCGTTGATGTCCTTTGTGGACAACAGCGGGAAGTCGCGCTCGACGACGTGCACCTGGGCCAGGTCGACGAGGTGGTGGACCCGGCCGTACACGACGAAGAACGTGAACCCGTCCCCCATCGGCCTGGCGTGCACCACCATCGCCGGGTCGAGCCCCATCCTGCCGGCCAGCTGCAGCGCCGCGCCCTCCGCCCGCTTGTCGTGCCCGATGGGCAGGGTGAACGACAGCTGCACCATGCCGTCGCCGGTGGTGTCCCCGTACGGCCGGATGATCTGTTTCATCGCATGCCGTCCAGGACCTCGGTCACCGGGTTGTAGTAACCGTCCTCGTGCCGGGCCACGCCGTCGAGTCCTTTGCCGCCGTCCGCCGGGCGTCTCATGATGCCGAAGGTCCCGTCCCCGATCGCCTCGAGGAGCCCGTCCTGCACAATGGACTCCAGGAGCACCACGGCCTCGCGGAGCACGGTATGTGCCCGCTGCTGGATGAAGCCGCCGGGCGCCGGTACGAAGTCCTCGTGCAGCCCGCCCGCGGCGCCCAGCACGTACCGCACGTTCTGCAGTGCGATGTCCCGGTCGGACAGCCAGGGCGTGACGACCGCCTCGGTCATCATCCCGACGAGCAGGATGCCCTGCCCGGTCAGTACGCCGGCCAGGTTGAAGAAGCCGTCGAGCAGGTTGCCGCGGAACACGTCGCCGGTCATGTGCTTGGTCGGCGGCATCCACTTGAGCGGCGCATCCGGGAACAGCTCGCGGGCCAACAGCGCGTGCGCCAGCTCCAGCCGGAACGACTCGGGCAGGTCGGGGTTGATCTCGAATGCGTGCCCCAGCCCCAGTTGCCAGTCTGCCAACCCCGCCTCGTGCGCGAAGTACTCGTTGAGCAGCTGCGAGACCGTCACCGTGTGCGCGGCCTCGACCGCGTCGGCGGTCGTCAGGTAGTTGTCCTCACCGGTATTGATGATGATGCCGGCCCGGGCGTGCACCTGCCGGGAGAACCGCTGGTCGACAAAGGTCCGCACCGGGTTGATGTCGCGGAACAGGATGCCGTACATCGAGTCGTTGAGCATCATGTCCAGCCGCTCCAGGCCGGCCAGCGCGGCGATCTCCGGCATGCACAGCCCGGACGCGTAGTTGGTGAGCCGCACGTAGCGGCCCAGCTCCTTGCTCGACTCGTCCAGGGCGGCCCGCATCAGCCGGAAGTTCTCCTGGGTCGCGTACGTGCCGGCGAACCCCTCGTGCGTCTCGCCCTCCGGCACGTAGTCAAGCAGGGACTGTCCGGTCGAGCGGATCACCGCGATCACGTCCGCGCCCGCCCGCGCCGCGGCCTGGGCTTGCGGGATGTCCTCGCGGATGTCGCCGGTGGCCACGATCAGGTAGATCCACGGCCGGTGGTCCGGGTCGCCGTACCGCTTGACGAGCCGCTCCCGTTCGGCCCGCCGCCGGTCGATGCGCTTCAGGCCGGCTCCGATGGCCCGGGTGGCGGCGGTACGGGCGGTGGTGGCCGGGCGTCCGGTGGGCAGCTCGAAGCGCACCGAGCCGGCGGCGGCCTTCTGAGCCAGCAGGGTGAGGTC
>JAEHDK010000073.1 GCA_016880465.1 Micromonosporaceae bacterium | reverse complement strand
TCCGTACGGCGGTCGCTGCCGTCACGGCCGGCGAGGCACAGGCGGTCGTCTCGGCCGGGGCCAGCGGCGCGATCGTCACCGCCGCCGTACTGGGCCTGGGCCGCCGGGTCCGCCGGCCCGCCCTGGCCGCCACGCTGCCCTCCCTGGCCGGTCCGGTGGTCCTGCTGGACGTCGGCGCGTCGGTCGAGAACGCCGCCGCGGTGCTGGCCCAGCATGCGGCACTCGGGTCGGCGTACTCGGCGGTCGTACACGGGAACGGCGAGCCGCGCGTCGGGCTGCTGAGCATCGGGCTGGAGGCCGGCAAGGGCGACCGGAACCGCCGGCTGGCCGACCGGCTGCTCGCCGGTGCTCCGTTGCCGCTGCCGGGCGGCGGCCGGTACGTCGGCCTCGTCGAGGGGTACGACGTGTCGCTCGGCGCCCGCGCGGACGTCGTGGTGACCGACGGCTTCACCGGCAACGTCCTGCTCAAGGGCATCGAGGGGGCGTACGCGCTGGCCGGCGGGCAGATGTCCCGGGACACCGCGCCGCGGGCCGCGGCGCTGCTCGGGGTCGGCGGCACGGTGGTCGTCTGCCACGGCGCGGCCGACGGCGCCGACGTCGCGTCCGGCCTGCTGCTGGCCGCCCACCTGAACCGGATCGATGCGATGTCCCGAATCGCGGCGGCGGCCGCGTCGACCCTCGCGGAGGTGTAACCGTGATCGCGAAGCGACCGCCGGTCGCTCACCTGGAGGCCGCGTTCGGCATTGGCCTGAACCCGGCGTTGCTGGAGCGCGCCCTGACCCACCGGTCGTACGCGTACGAGAACGGCGGGCTCCCGACGAACGAACGGCTGGAGTTCCTCGGTGACTCGGTCCTCGGGCTGGTGATCACCACGGCGCTGTTCCACAACCACCCCGGCCTGCCCGAGGGGAAGCTCGCGAAGCTACGGGCCAGCGTGGTCAACATGCGGGCGCTCGCCGACGTGGCCCGCCGGCTGGGCCCGTACGGGCTCGGCCCGTACCTGCTGCTGGGCAAGGGCGAGGAGGCGACCGGCGGCCGGGACAAGGCGAGCATCCTCGCCGACACGCTGGAAGCGCTGCTCGGCGCGATCTACCTCGACCACGGGTTGCAGGTCGCGACCGAGGTCGTGCACCGGCTGTTCGACCCGGTGATGGCCGACGCGGCCGGGCGCGGTGCCGCGCTGGACTGGAAGACCAGCCTCCAGGAGCTGACCGCGACGCTGGGGCTCGGCGTACCGGAGTACCACATCGGGGAGGCCGGTCCGGACCACGCGAAGACGTTCACGGCTTGGGCCGTGGTCGCCGGCACCCGGTACGGCGGGGTGCAGGGCGGCAGCAAGAAGGAGGCCGAGCAGCGGGCGGCCGAAGCGGCCTGGCGGGCGCTGGACATCCGCCGTACCGACGGTGCGGAATGAGCCGATGACCGCCGATGCCGCCCCGGACCTGATGCCGCGCACCGAGCGGCGGAGCGACGAGCGGGATGTCGCCAAGGCGCCCCTGATCGCCGCGGCCGGCGGCTGGTGGCCCGGCATCGCGGGAGCGCTCGGCCTGTTCGCGGCGACGCGGATCGGACAGCTCGCCCTGATCTCCTGGATGCTGCCGGCCGGCGGACCCGGGCTGCGCAGCAAGCTGCTGGCCTGGGACGCGGGCTGGTTCGTGCGGGTGGCGACCCAGGGGTACCCGCACGGCTACACGTACAACGACGCGGGTGGGCTCGTCGGCAACGGGATCGCGTTCTTCCCGGGGTACCCGGCGCTGATCCGGCTCGGCATGCTCACCGGCGCCGATGCCACCACGTCGGCCATCGCCGTCGCCTGGCTGGCCGGGGCCGTCGCGGCGGTGCTCGGCTACCTGCTCGGCACGAGCCTCTACGACCGGCGGGTAGGGTACGCCCTCCTCGTGCTCTGCTGCGCCCAGCCGATGTCGGTGGTCTTCTCGCTCGCGTACAGCGAGGGGCTGTTCCTGACGTTCGTCGCCGGAATGCTGCTGGCCGCGCACCGGCGGTCCTGGTTCGCCGCCGGCGCGCTCGGCCTTGCCGCCGCGC
>JAEHDK010000628.1 GCA_016880465.1 Micromonosporaceae bacterium | reverse complement strand
GGATCCACGGCACCGGCGATGCCCACCGTGGCCGCAGCGGAAACCTCAGGCCGGTCGCGCCCCAGGTGGCCGCACCCGGAAGAGTTCGCGCGTCAGGCTCCGGTACACCATCTGAGTCAACGTCACGATGTCGAAGACCGGTACGCCGATGTGCGCCTGGATCGCATGGGCGAAGGGCACCAGATCGGTGCATTCGATGACGAGCGCTCCCATGTCCGGATTCTCCCGGGCCAGCTGCTCGACCTCGGTCATGACCTCGCGCCCGAGGCGATCGGCATCGAGCTCGTCCCGCCGCGCCTCGAGCATGACCTCGCGGAACTCCGGCTGCTCCGACATGCCGGCGACGCACACCGGTACGGACTCGCCGCCGATCGCCGCCAGGTGGCGCCTGGTGAGCGCGCCCTTGTCGGCCACGAGCAAGCCGACCGGCCGGTTCGTACGGAGCATGCGGTGCACCATCGGCAGCTGGATCAGGCTCGAGGAGTACAGCGGGACGCCCACCGCGTCGGCCAGCTGCTCCTGGAAGATCACGAGGAAGCCGCACGCGCTGGTGATGGCCGCGACGCCCTGCGCCTCGAGCTGCCGGGCCGCGTGGATGAACGGCGCCAGCAGGCGAGGATCGGCCTGGGCCACCAGCCGTTCCGCCGTCGCGCCCTGGACCACCTCGTACGCGACCGGGAAGTCGAAGGTGCTCCGGTTACGGATGTGCCCCGGGATCTTGGTGAACGAGGTGTCCAGGCAGAGCACCCCGATCACGACCTGGCCCGCCATCGTCATCGCCTATCGCCTCCTGCGCCGTACGGTCGGGTCGAAGCGGCCGACGCGCATCGGCGCGACGTCCATGTCGGGCTGCTCACCGGCGATCAGCGCAGCGATCAGCTGGCCGCCGGCCGGCGCCAGGCCCATGCCGACATGACCGTGGCCGCACGCGACCCAGAGGTTGCGGTACGGCTCGGCCCGGCCGAGCAGGGGCAGGCTGTCCGGGGTACACGGCCGCAGGCCGCGCCACGTCTCGACCGTCCCGGTGGGTTCGAGGCGGGGCAGGTAGGCCGCGACGGTCCGCCGGATGCCCGCCATGCGGCGCTGGGAGTCCGCGCCGTCCAGGCCGGACAGCTCCAGGGTGCCGCCGAAGCGGAGCCGGTCGCCCAGCGGCGTCACCGCCACCCGTCCCTCGCTCAGCACGACGGGCAGCCGCGGCGCGTTGGGCGGCGCCTGGACGGTGATCGTGTAGCCCGTCGCGGGCTGGAGCGCCAGTGCGACACCCAGCGTGCGGGCGCACCGGCCCGACCATGCGCCGGCGGCGATCACCGTGTCGCGGGGCCGGAACTCGCCCTGCGCCGTGCGCACCCGTACCACGCCATGGTTGGCGACGTCGAAGCCGGTGACCTCGGCGTACGGGTGGATCTGGACCCCCGTGCCGGCAACCAGCCGGCCGAGCTCCCGGACGAACTCGGGTACCTGCAGGTAGGCGCCCTCCTCGTTGTACAGCGCGCCGCAGATGTCGAACTCGACGCCCGGCTCGAGCGCGCGCAGCTCCGCCGGGTGCAGGACGCGCAGCGGTACGCCGCCCGCCACCGCCGCGGGCACGGACCGGCACGCGCTCGCGTACCCCTGCGGGGTCCGGAACGCGAGCACCATGCCCTGGGCCGTGAAGGTGGCCGCCAGGGGCCCCGACGCGCAGAGCTCGTGCAGGATCCGTAGGCTCCGCTTCTTCAGCTCCAGCAGTACGCGGTGGCCGGCCGCGGCCTGCTCGTCGGTGCACGCTCGGCGGAACAGCCGGAGCCAGCGCAGCAGGTCGGCGTCGAGGCGCGGCCGGACGTAGAGCGGGCTGTCCGGGTGCAGCAGGCCACGCACGCCGTTTGCCAGTACGCCGGGCTCGGCCAGCGGCGCCGCGCCCTGCGTACCGACGAAGCCGGTGTTACCGGAGGAGCAGGAAAGCGGGCCGCCGATCGGACCACGCTCGACGACGGCCACGCTGCGGCCGGTGCGGCGCAGATGGTAGGCGCAGAACAGCCCGACGATGCCGCCGCCCACGACGAGGACGTCGGGATCGGTACGCCGGCCCGCCATCGGCCGACTGTCCGCCATGAGCCGGCCGCTACCGGGTGACGACGAAGAAGTTGGTCGGCAGGTTGACCACGACCCGCTCGTAGATCTGGGCCATGAGCGCCATGCCCGGCTCGGCGAACGTACCCGGCGGGGGCTCGGCGAAGCGGATCACCGAGCGGCCGGCGTCGAACAGCTGGGCGCCGTGCCCGAAGTCGCCGACGATGGCGGTGCCCGGCTCGACCAGGCGGGTACGCACGATGAAGACACCGTTGCGCTCGACGTCGTCCATCAACCGGCCCTGCCCGAGGAACCGGTAGTAGTCGGCCGGGTTGATGATGAGCCCGTCGGCCGTGCCGCCCATCTGCTCGACCTCGTTGCATGCCGCGAGGATCGTCGAGCTGAACTCTCCCCTCGACGTCAGGCGGGCGATCCCGGGAATGCCGAGCAGGCCGCCCGTGCCGCGGATGATCGTGTCGTTCTCGGCCGTACCGAGGCGGACGATCAGCCGGTAGTTGATGAACGACTCGAAGGTCTCGGCGTCCTCCCACAGGTCGGGCGGCACCTGTACCCACGCGGTGGTGGGCAGGAGCTCGGGAACCGGCGACTTGTGGAACCGGCTCGCCGCCTCCCGCCGCAGGTCGCCGTCGCCGACCGGCGGATCGCCCGGCCGCGGTGGGCTCTCGTGCCAGTAGTAGCGCCGCGGGTCCCGGGAGAGGTCGACGACCTTGAGCATGTTGCGCGCGGGGTACCGCGGCTTGCGGCGTGAGCTCGTCAACGAGTCGGTGATGGTCACGTCGTACTCGACACAGGCCTCGAGTCCCTGTGCCGCGCACGCCTGCACGAACATCCGCCCGGGCGACGGCTCCTTCGTCCGCTGGGCGACGACCTCCGCCATCGTGCGCTTGATGCCTTCTGCTACCTGCATGTCTGCCTACCTCGGGTTCGATGCGCTACGTGCCGCAGGCTTGCGGGCCACGATGATGCCCCAACCGAACTCACCATCGTCGATGGCTATCTGGATCTGCTCGCAGGATTCGGAGAACGCCAGCATCCAGTCCCGGGCCGCGGGGTCCGGCGTCGTCTGCGCCCGGTCCCGCGCCGTCGCGCCGAGGACCCGGTACGTCTGCCGGAGGTGGCGACCGAGGTTGCGCGCCAGGACGATCTCGAACCCGGCCTGCGCCAGGGCCGACTGGTACCCGACGAGCGAGTAGCCGCTGTTCCAGCGCACCCGGTCGTACACGTGCCGACGGGCGCGCCGGCTGATCTGCTCGGTGGGCTGGAGGAAGTCGGCGAAGGCGAACGTGCCGCCCGGCCGCAGGACCCGGTAGACCTCGGCATGCGTACGCGGCTTGTCCGGCACGAGGCAGAGGGCGTCCTGGCTCACGACATGGCTGAAGTTGTTGTCGCCGAACGGCATCTGCGTCGCCGACCCGTGCTGGAACTCGACGGCGAGCCCGGCCCGGCTCGCCAGCTTGGTCCGGGCGAACTTGATGCGTTCGATGCTCAGGTCGAGCCCCACGCCGCCGCAGCGGAACCGCTGCGCGAGCTCGATGAGGAAGTTGCCGCAGCCGCAGCCGACGTCGAGCACCCAGGACGAGCCGTCGATCGCCGCGTCGGCCGCCAGGATCTCCGACGTACGCGCGGAGGCGGCCCGGTAGTCGTCGTCGGTCTCGTCCGCGAAGTAACCGGTGTGCAGCACTCCGTCGCTGTCCCAGAAGCTCAGGTAGGTCTGCAGGGTCTGGTCGAAGAAGTCTCCGACGTCGCGCTCGGTGAAGGCCTGGCTCGTCATGACGGCATCGGCTCCCTCCAGGTTTCCGGCGTCCGCCGAATCGGCATTCGCCGCGGCGGTCAGCTGAACGTGTCCTTGCGCGTACCCGTGAGGTGCGGCAGCTCCGGCCCGAGCACGCTGGCCCCGCCGTCGACCAGGTGTACGCCGCCGGTCACGAAGGAGGCCCGGTCGCTGGCGAGGAAGGCGGCCACGGCAGCGAACTCGTCCGGCCGGGCCAGGCGGGCCAGGGCGTTGTGCTGGCCGATGGCGCGCAGTTGGGCCTCGACGTCGCCGGCCACGGCCAGCTTCGCCGCCGCTCGCTCGACCGGCGGCGTACGGGTACCGCCCGGCGCTAGCACGTTGACCGTGATGCCGTCGCGGCCGAGATCCGCGGCGAGCGACTGGGCGAACCGTACGATGGCGGCGCGCGTCATGCCGGACAGGGCCAGTGGCGCGATGGGGACGCAGGCCGTCTCCGAGGTCACGAACAACAGCCGGCCCCACCCCGCCGCCCGCAGGTGTGGCACGGCCGCCAGCGCCAGGGCCAGCGCCGGCAGCAGCACGCCGTCGATGGCCGCCCGGTACTCCGCGAGCTCGAACTGCGCGGCCGTGCCGATCGGCGGGCCGGCGCAGTTGGCCAGCACGATGTGCAGCGCCCCGAAGTCCGCGGCGATCTCGTCGACCCAGCGGCGCGCGGCGGCCGGGTCGGTGACGTCGATGCTCGTCGTGTGGACCCGGCCGCGCGCCACCTCCTTGAGGCTGCGCTCGGCCGCGGCCAACCGGTCCCGGTCGCGCGCGCCGATGGCCACGTGCGCGCCCTCGCTCGCCAGCTCCAGCGCGGCGGCGAGGCCCAGCCCGCTCGAACCGCCGGCCACCAGCGCGACCCGGTTCTGCAGCCCGAGATCCAACGGTCGTCCCCTTCCGCCCGTGCCGGTGCGACCGGCTGTCCTACTGGTCCCCGGGGTGCGGCACCGCCGCACGCTGGTCCCCGGGGTGCGGCACCGCCGCACCGGCCGGCGGCGAACCCGAGCGCAGCGTCCCGCCGTACCGGTAGCCGTAGCGCCGGAAGAGCGGCCAGGACAGCGTCACCGCCGCCAGCTTCGCGGCCGCCGGCAGCTCGGTGCGCCACGAGTCGTCGCGGTCCCGGATCAGGGTCGCCCCGGTACGGAACCGGTCCGGGTTGCCGGTCACCGTGTGGTTGGTGTGCAGCTCGACCATCCGCCCGCGCATCGGGTTCGCGGCCGGGTCGGCGCCGCACCGCCGCAGCAGTACGTCGATCGTGCCGGCCGGGTCGGCGATGAACTCCTCGTAGCGCAGGAAGTGCGAGCGCTCGGGGTACCGCCGGGTGATCGCTCGCGAGGCGAGGTTGAACCCGTGCCAGTACGCCGTGCTCGTGCGCGCCGGCATGAGGTAGCAGTAGTCCTTCTCGTGGCTCCACGACTGGGCGACCGCGCGCGGATCGCGGACGAGGTGGACGAAGTACGGGGTGATGCCGGGAAGGTTCGCCAGCAGCGCGGCCTCACCCGGGATCTTCGTCGTGTCGACGATCACCCGCGCGTCCATCAGCTCGGCGACGGCCCGGTAGGTCCGCGTCATCAGGTCGGCGTGTTCGCGGATCTCGGTGCTGTGCAGCCCGCGGCCGAGCACGCGCCACGTGTGTCGGGTCCGTACGCAGGCCCGCTGCCGCCGGATGACGGTGTCGGCGAAGGCGCCGGCGGAGACACCCGGTGGCCGGCCGAGCGGCAGGATCGCCGACCAGATCGCGCACTCGGTCAGCGCCTTGCCGCAGCCGCAGGAGCTGTTGGCCCCCTTGCCGGCCGCGTTCTTCCACAGGAAGTGCAGCTCCCCGACGTGGAAGAAGCCGGGAACCTCGTTGAGGATGTTCCCGATGATGGTGCTGCCGTTGCGGCACCAACCGGTGATGCATGCGACGGTCAGCGGGGATGTGGCCATGGCGTGCCTCCCTCCTCAGCCCGCGGTGACCGGCTGCGCGTGCGGCTGGTGGATGCGCAGCGCCACGGCCGCGGCCGCCGCCGCGCACGCCGCGCTGACCACGAAGACGGCCGGATAGCCGAACGCGGTCGCGACCGCGCCGGTCACCGGCCCGAAGACGAACAGACCCAGATCCCAGAACGAGGTGTACGCGCCGAGCGCGGCGCCCTGCTGCGCGGTGTCCGTGCGGTTCATCACCAGCAACGCGAGCGACGGGTGCAGCAACGAGAACCCGACGCCCATGACGAGGCTGCCGAGCACGGCGACCGGCAGGTTCGGCGCGAGCCCGATGACGAGCAGGCCGAGAGCCTCGCCCAGGCCGCACCATGCCGCCACCCGACGCGGACCGAGCTTGTCCGGCAGGTGCCCGATGAACAGTCGCGTACCGGCGTAGACGGCGCTGAAGCAGCCGAGCACGACGACGCCCGACCCGATCCCGCGGGCCTGCAGGTGGAGTAGGACGAACGCGGCCAGGCCGGCGTACCCCACCGCGGCCAGCGCGAGCGCCCCCTTCCTTGTAGACTGCGACGTTCCCGCGCCGCGCCGAGAAGTCGGGATAGCCGTGGTCGAGCAGATAGCCTTGCCGTTGCGCCTCCGCGAAGAGCGGCGAGCGCGGATGCAGGACCGGGTATTCGTGGCTGAACAGCCGGAAGTGCTGCGCGCGCAGGCGGCCCAGGATCGCCG
>JAEHDK010000627.1 GCA_016880465.1 Micromonosporaceae bacterium | reverse complement strand
GGCGGGAGGCGGCCAAGCTGGCCGACTGGGCTCGGCCGATCGCCGCCAGGACGCAGATCCCGCAGGTCGCACTCGAGGCGTACGGGTACGCCGAGTACGTCCTGAGCGTCACGAAACCCACCTGCCGGCTGCAATGGACGACGCTGGCCGCGCTCGGCAAGGTGGAGTCCGACCATGGTCGGGCGGGCGGCGCCACGCTCGCGCCGGACGGCCGGGCGTACCCGCCGATCGTCGGCCCGCAACTGAACGGGCAGGGCGGCCACAAGAGCATCCCGGACACCGACCGGGGCGTCCTCGACAACGACATCGTCTGGGACCGGGCGATCGGCCCGATGCAGTTCATCCCGAGTACGTGGCAGACCTGGCGTACGGATGCGGACAACGACGGCGAGGCCGATCCGAACGACATCGACGACTCCACGCTGGCCGCCGCGGCGTACCTGTGCGCGGGCAGCCGGGATCTGTCGAGCCCAGCCGGTTGGCAGGCGGCGATCCTCGCGTACAACGACGTACAGGTGTACGCGCAGCAAGTGTTCGCCGCGGCGGACGACTACGGCAAGCGCGGCCGTTGATCGCCCGCCACGGCGCCGCCTCCATGGTCTTGAGCAGCGCATTTGACTGAGAGACCACTTTCCCCGGCGGCGCGTTCCCGGCAAGCTGGACGGGTGATGGTGCGCGAGTGGGATCCGCTGACCGCATCTCCCGCAGAGCTGGAGTCACTCGTCGATACGCTCAACGCGATCATCGCGACCGATCTGCCCGACGATCCGCCGTGGCGGGACAGCATGCTCCGCGAGTACCTCGGCGTCACCATGCCGGGCGAGCGCCGGGTGTGCTGGGTCGCCGAGAGCTCGTCGGGCGATGCCGCGGCCGGCAAGCCCCTGCTCGGCATGGCGGACGTCCTGCTGCTCGGCGGCATCGGGGTCGTCGAGGTCCTGGTCCACCCGCAGGCGCGGCGCGAGGGGATCGGCCGCGAACTGCTCGGTACGGCGGTCCGCCGCGCCCACGACGAGGGCTTCTCGTCGATGGGCGTCGAGGTCGTCGGCGGCACCCCGGCCGTGGACTTCTACCAGGCCAGCGGTTTCCGCTGCGCATACGTCGAGACCCGCAGCGTACTGTCGCTCGACGCGATCGACTGGCGGGCGCTGGGCGAGATGGCCGACCGGATCGGCGCCGGCTACCGCGTGGAGTACCACGCCCGCGGCCTGCCGGATCACCTCGTCGAGTCGTACGCCGAGGCGAAGCAGGTGATCCGCGACATCGACGACGGCGACCTCGACCTGCGCCCGAGCTCCTACGACGCGGAGCGGCTGCGAACTAGCCTCGCCACGCTGGCGGCCCGCGGCATGACGCCGTACATCGTGGTCGCGATCCACGAGCAGACCGGCAAGGTGGCCGGCCTCACCGAGGTCGTCGCCCCCGTCCAGCACCCGCGCCGCGCCGACCAGTACGACACCATCGTCGTACCCGAGCACCGCGGCTACGGCGTCGGCCGGGCCATCAAGGCGCGCATGCTGTTCGAACTGCGCTCGGCCGAGCCGCAGCTGCGCGAGGTGCAGACCTGGAACGCCCCGGAGAACGAGGGCATGCGCAAGGTGAACGCCGAGCTGGGCTTCACCGACGATCGGGAGTGGCGCGAGTACGAGGCGGAGCTGCCCGACCTCGTGCGCCTACTGGCCGCCTAGCTCGACCGCCGGCTAGATGCGGTGTTCGCGGAGCTCGGTGACGTCGCTGCGGGCGGCCCAGCCCTGGTAAACGCCGTAGTCGAACTCCTCCAGCCCCAACTGCCGGGCGACCGGAGCCTTGCCGCCGGTGTACTCGATGCGCAGCCAGGAATCGTGCTCGGCGAGCACGATGAACGGCTCGCCCCGCCAGGTACAGGTGGTCCGCACGTACCACAGGTCGTCGATCTCGGTCGCCGGCAGGACGCGGCGGAACCGGCCGCCCCGCAGCTCCTCGAACCCGTCCTCGGTGGACCCGCTGTAGAGGCGTACCTCGTCGCCGTCCGGGCTCGCCTCGTACTCCCGGCCGTGCCAGCGGGCCACGTACCCGTCCCGGATCACGACTCGCTCCGGTCGACCCGGCGCCACTGTGGACCGTCCGCGTCGAGCAAGGCGAGCAGCGTCTCCGTGCCGTCCGCGGTCAGCCGCCACAGCTGTGCGCCGTGCGGCAGCCGCGCGCTGTCCACTTTGAACTCAGCGATGATGTCGCTGCTCTCCCCCGGCGCGAACCCGTTGCCCCGGAACGGTGGCCGCTCGATCACCCAGCCCTGCATGGCGCGCATGCCGGCCTCGTGCTGGCCGCCGTACGGGATCCGGTACAGGTTGGGCCGGTGTGCCGCCCAGCGCAGCACGTGGACCTCGCTCGGGTCGTCCCGGTCGAGCCCGAGAGCGGTGCACAGCTCCGCCGGGGTATGCAGGTGGGCCACCTCGGCGGCCCGGTTGACGAAGCCGGAGACCCGGTCGTACCCCCGCTCGATGTAGTAGTCGACCTGTCCCGGCGGGATGACCTTCTGCATCATCGTCGGGCCGATCGTGACCGGCGGGGCCGCCGCCCGCCGCGGTGCCGGGGCCGGCGCGGGCGCCGGGATCACCTCACCGCTCGGCTCGCCGGTGAGCCCCACCTCGGCCGCCCAGCTCGCGAGCGCGACGATCTGCGCACCCGGTAGCTTCGCGCCGACCGGAGTACCCGGATTGACGGCGAACGACCACTGCTCATCGGGCCAATGCCGGATCAGCTGGACGAACCGTACCGTCACGGTGTCGCACGGCTCGCCGAGGTGGTCGACGAGCCGCTCGTCGGAGGTGAACACGACGACGTACGGCTGGTCGTCCTGGGTGTCGGTGAGCCAGCGGAAACCCTGGTCGCCGGGGCCCGCGCCGGCCGGGCCGTCGGGCGCGACCGGGATCATCACGCTGGCCAGCAGCAGCGTGGACAGGAACGCGTCGGTGTTGCCGTCCTCGGCCGCGGTGAGCAGCCCGACCTCGACCTCGTTGGCCGGTACGAAGCCGGGCGCGGTCGGTACGGGCTCGTCGTGCCGCGTGGGGCTACCGGCCTGCGCCGGTCGCGCCGGTTCGACCGGGCTCGACCCGATCGCCGGCCCGACCGGCCGGAACGAGCCACGCGCCGGCGGGCCCGCCAGCGCGTCGGGC
>JAEHDK010000014.1 GCA_016880465.1 Micromonosporaceae bacterium | reverse complement strand
CTGGGTTGCTGAAGCCTGGAGGTCTGCGATGGCCAACTACTCGACTCTACTTCGTGATCATGTAACGCTCACCTGCCGTTCGGTGGATCGGATCGTCCTGCAGGCGTACGCGCCGAAGCTGCAGAGCGTGGGGTGGGTGTGTCAGTTCTTGCGCTGGCAGCGAAGGTTTCCGACTCCCTCGTCATCGGCGTCCGCGAAGATCGGCGATGCGTACGTACGCGAGGTGCACCGCTATGCCCAAGCCAACAACATCCCGCTGATCTACTTCGGCAAGCGGGACAACAAGGAGGAGATCGCCCGCCCGCTGCTGGACGTCGCAGCGGGAGGGCGGCGACGGCCAGGTGGTGCTGATCGGAGTCGCGACCCGTGATGGCGAAGACGACGGGCGAGCACCTTGACCGTCTCGGCCCGGCCGCGGTCACCGCCCATCGGCCGCAGCGTGCGCCGTTTCGTGCGCACCATGTCGGCCAGGGTGTGCGCGTCGGCGGCGTCGCTCTTACCACCCGAGCTGCGTTCAGTTTCCCGGAACCGCGCGACACTAACCACCACGTCGGAATCCACTACCACCTGCAGGACAGCCCCTCCGACTCGGTGCTCCGCTGGCTCCAGAAACGCTACAACCCCCGCAGCCCGCTCGACCCGCCGTACCCCAGTGACGATCAGTAATCGACGATCCGCGCATCGACCAAGCAGCACATCCTCTTCTGTAGCCGATGCGCAACCGGAGGGTGCCGGCGCACCCGTCCCTAGGCTGGGAGCGGCTCGCTCGGTTCCGGTGGTGGTGATGAGCGGCCTGCACCGGGATCCGGCTCGAATCCCGTGCAACAGGCGCGGCGAGTCCTGTACCGCGAGGCCTGATCAAGTAGATCTTCAAGGCCCTGCCCGCCCCGCCAACCAGTGTTGTTCACGGACCTGCGGTAGGCGATAAACGCGTAAGCAGCCGGCCGGATATCCGCAAACGGATGATGCCAGATGTCGAGCAACCACCGACGTGGAACAATCCGACGGCGCACATACAGCCCAACGGCGTCTAGGGTCGCGATGGCGCGATTCATGGTTGCGTACTCGTCCGAATCAAGATCAGGAAACTGGCCCGTACGCGCCGCCTCAAACAATAGGCGTCGACCTCGCTGCTGATCTGTACTGGTCAGTAGGTCGTGGACGCGGTACAGGGCATCGCGGCGCCGTTGGCCCCGGTTAGTGAGCACTCCATAGAGCGCCAACCCGACACCGAGGACCGCCACGCCAACCGTCAACAGATCCTTGTACTCGGTGAACCAACGCGTCATCCGTGCCTCCTGCCTCGGAACCCTCATCGTGGGTCCCCGGCGCAACGGGTCGGCGCGTCGCCAGTCTGCTCGCAGCGGCACAGGGCTGACTCAGAGCCGGGATGCTATTCGGTGGTGCGGGCGAGGTAGTCCGGTCTGCCGTCGTCGGCACTGACGGCCTTGTGCGGTTCGCCGTGAGCGTAGGGTCGGCAGCGGTCTGCGAGGTGGGCTGGTGTGGCGTTGCGGTCGGCGAGCCACGCGGTCCAGTCCGGGAGCAGTGCGATGACGTCGGCGGCGAAGTCGTCCTGGTAGTAGCCGCGAATATGTTCCACGGCGAGCGCGACGCGGTGTGGAGAGCAGGTGTGGTAAAGGCCGGCGGGGCCACTGATGTGCCAGGAGTCGGCCAGTTCGGTGACGAGTTCTTCGAGGTCTTCCGGCTGGGACCGGTCGGGTCGGTGTTCCCGCAGCCATGTCGCGAACAGGGTCGGCGCGGTCGTTCGGTCGAGGCCGGCCGGTGCTGAAGTCCGATGTGGACGGGCCGGCTCGATCGCGTCCAGTACGGCTTCGGCCAGTCGTTTGCTGCGGTGGTACTCGGCGAACTGCTCGACGTTTTCTCCCCCGGGTCGCATCATGCCCTGCTCGCGTGGCATCAGGTCGTCCAGCAGCCCTGGGTCGTCGACCGCGGCGAGGACGGTCCCGTCGGCGGCCGGTGCGCCGACGCCGGCTTGCCAGTCGGCCAGTGCCTCGTCGGGGGTGGCGTGGTATCGGTTGTGGACGGTGAAGGCGTCGTGGCCGCATGCGTCGATGTCCCACAGATACCAGCGGTCCAGACCGTCGCCGGTACGGAAGGGTGCGGCGATGCCGAACCGGCTGCCGTAGGCGTCCCGTGTCCACACCACCGGACCGGTGATGATCGGCCCGGCGGGCGTCTCGGGCAGGAGGTCCCCGCCGGGTCGTGCGCGCAGGTCGTCGATCGACTCCATGGCGTGTTCGCTGAGCGGATAGTTGACGATTCCCGTAATGGCGGTCAGCACGCGCCACGCGTGCGTCCAGCCGTCTACCTCCCCGGCGAGCGTGGTGCCGACGACTTTCACAGCGGCGTCGATCACGGCGTTGGCGAACGCGTTCGGGCCGACATGATCGTCGATGGGTGCATCGTCCAGTTCGCCCAGCGCCGTGCCGATCCGCACGCACAGCTCGTCCTCGAGATCGGAATCCGATTGGGACGCCGCGAGCCCGACCAGCCCCGCGATCATGGGCCGGGCCGCCGCCGCGGCGAGAGACGCTCGGCGCTCGTCCCGCTGCCGCCGATACTCGCCGAGCCCCGCCATCGCGGCGGCCAGTTCCTGCTGTTGGGCGCCCGGTCCGCCACGCGATGTATAGGTCTCCGGCCTGTACTTTCGGCTCGACTTACGGGTCTTCTTACGCTTCCGCGATACCGGCACCGCGACAGGATAGGTCACTCGAACCGGTCCGCGATGGAGGGCGCGCTCATCGATCGCGGTGACCCGGATGTCGCCCGCCGCTCGGCGTGCTGGGGTGGCTACAGTACCCGCCATGCCTTCGTCTGTGACCCTCCCGCGTGACCGGTTCGCGAGTCTTCTTGGCGAGGCCGTGGCTGCGAGCGCGTTCAGCGCGCGACTTACCGCGCGCCCCGACGACCTGCGGCTGGAGGTGCGGGGCGTCGGCCCGATCGCCCTGCCCGTCCCGGTCCGGCAGGCGAAGGAACTCTGCATGATCGGGCGGCCGGCCCGGTTCGGCAAGGGCGAGCAGACGCTGCTGGACGCCAAGGTTCGCGACACGTGGGAGATCCCGAAAAGCCGAGTGAAGATCGATAAACGACAGTGGGACGTCACGCTCCGACCCGTTCTCGATCGCCTGCGCGCCGACCTCGGCCTGCCCGAAGAATGCGACCTGACGGCCGACTTCCATTCGATGTTGGTCTACGCACCGGGCCAGTTCTTCGCACCGCACCAGGACTCGGAGAAGGCCGACGGCATGATCGGGACCCTGGTCGTGACGCTGCCATCGGGGTCCACGGGCGGCGTACTCGTGGTCGAACACGGCGGCCGGGCCGCGACCTACCGGTCGTCGAAGAAGTCATTGTCATTCGTCGCCTTCTACGCTGACTGCCGTCACCATGTCCGGCCGGTGACGTCGGGCTACCGGGTCGTGCTGACCTACAACCTGCTACTCAAGGGCGACACGGTCGCCTCGGCCGCCGGACGGACGGACCTGGGCCTGGCTGCCGACGTGGCCCGTTGCCTGGACGAGCATTTCGAGGATGCCGACGAGCCGACTCGGCTGGTCTACCTTCTCGACCACGAGTACACCCAGCGCGCGCTGGGCTGGGCCCGGCTCAAGGGCAGCGACGCCAGCCGCGCCGCCGTGATACGCACGGCGGCGGAAGCGGCCGACTGCGAGGTCGCCCTGGCGCTCGCGGAGGTGCACGAGACGTGGAGCGCTGAGGAGGCCGAGCCATCGTGGCACCGGGGGCGGCGCGGCCGGTACTGGGATGAAGACGATGAGGACGATGAGGACGATGAGGACGATGAGGACGACGGCGACTCGCCCGACGACTACGAGCTCCAGGAACTCATCGAATCGACCACCAGCCTCGACTGCTGGCTGGACGAGTCGGACGAGGCGACACCCACCTCGCTGACCGTGTCCGACGACGAGGTCTGCGCCACGACACCCACGGCGGAACTGTCGCCGCACGAGTCGTCGTACGAGGGCTACATGGGCAACTACGGCAACACGCTGGACCGCTGGTACCGCAGGGCGGCGATCGTGGTGTGGCCACGCCGATGGGCCTTCGCCATCCGCGCGGAGGCATCGCCCGGGTGGGCCCTCGACAGACTCGCCGACCTGGTAAGGGCGGGGGACGTGGTCGGAGCGCGGAACTGCGCCAACACGCTGGTCTCCTTCTGGACGACCGGGGCCAGTGGCGAGCAACTGTTGGGCAAGGCGCTCACGGTCGCCCGGGGTCTCGACGAGCCTACTATCGCCACGATGCTGCTCGCGCCGTTCCCGATCGACATGCTGGCCCGCACGCATGCGGAGTCGCTTGCCCAGCTCGCGGCGCGCTACGGCGAGTCCTGGGCCCTCGACCTGGTCGAGATCTGGTTCGGCCGCGACCGGGCATGGCACTCGTCGTGGAACCCGCAGCGCGGGGTCTGGCTGGAGTCGCTGCCCGCCATATGCGATGCGCT
>JAEHDK010000626.1 GCA_016880465.1 Micromonosporaceae bacterium | reverse complement strand
GGAGCGCGACCGGCTCGCGGCGGCCGGGGTGTGCGAGGCGGTAGTTCTGGCCGACGCCCGTGACCCGGTGGCCCTCGCGGCGGCGGTGACCGCCGCGCTGGGCGGCCCGGCCGATGTCACGGTCGTGTGCGTGGACGTGCCCGGCTGCGAGCACGGCGCGATCCTGGCCACGGCCGACGGCGGCACGGTGGTCTTCTTCTCCATGGCGACGTCGTTCGCCGCGGCGGCGCTCGGTGCCGAAGGGCTGGCCGCGGACGTGACGATGCTGGTGGGCAACGGGTACGTGCCGGGCCATGCCGAGTACGCGCTCGACCTGCTGCGCGGGGAACCGGCGGTCCGCCGGCTCATCGAGGCGCGGCTGTCGGCCGCTCGGGCAGACTGACCGACATGAAGACCTCGTCTGTCCTGTACCGCACCGGCCGGATCCACAGCCCGGCCGATCCGCACGCGACCGCCCTGCTGGTGACCGGTGGCCTGATCGCCTGGCTGGGCGCGGACGCCGACGCGCCCGCGTACGACGAGGTCGTGGACCTCGGCGGCGCCCTGGTCGCCCCGGCGTTCGTCGACGCGCACGTGCACACCACCGACACCGGGCTGGCGCTCGAGGGGCTCGACCTGAGCGGCACCCGCTCGGCCGACCAGGTGCTGGACGCGGTCGCCGGGTTCGCCGCCCGGCTGCCGGCCGATGCGGTGGTGCTGGGCCACGGGTGGGACGAGTCGTCCTGGGTGCGGCAGCAGCCTCCGGGCGCGGCCGAGCTGGCCCAGGCCGGCGGGGGCCGGCTCGTTTACCTGTCCCAGGCGTCGATCCACTCCGCGCTGTGCTCGACCGCGCTGCTGGCCGCGGCGCCGGCGGCGGTGCACGCACCGGGGTACGACGACTCCGGCTGGCTGCGCCGCGACGCGCACCACGTGGTCCGCGGCATCGCGCTCGGCTCGATCACTCGGGCCCAGCGCGGCGCCGCCCAACGGGCGGCGTTGCAGGCCGCGGCCCGGCTGGGCATCGCGTCGGTGCACGAGTGCGGCGGCCCGGGTACGTCCGACGAGACCGACTTCACCGGGCTGCTCACGCTGTCCCGGGCGGGCGGCGTCCCCGAGGTGTACGGGTACTGGGGCGAGCTGCTCGGCGCCGCGAAGGCGCGCGAGCTGGGCGCGGTCGGGGCCGGCGGCGACCTCTACGCGGACGGCGCGCTGGGCTCCCGTACGGCGCACCTGCGAGAGTCCTACCTGGACGGTCCGGACGGCGGCTCGTGCGGGCACGGGTACCTCACCGCCGAACAGGTGCGCGACCATCTGCTCGACTGCGCCGAACACGGCCAGCAGGGCGGGTTCCACGCGATCGGCGATGCAGCACTGTCCACAGTGGTCGCCGGCCTCGCCGCGGCGGCGGCGAAGCTCGGCCTCGAGCGGGTCCGCGCCGCGCGGCACCGGGTCGAGCACGCCGAGCTGGTGGACCGGGCGCTGATCGCCCGGTTCGTGGAGTACGGCGTGGTGGCCAGCATGCAGCCCGCGTTCGACCGGCTGTGGGGCGGTACGAAGGCCATGTACGCCCAGCGCCTGGGGGTGGCCCGGTCGCTGCAGAGCAACCCGATGGGCGCGATGCACGGGGTGGGCGTACCGCTGGCGTTCGGCTCGGACTCCCCGGTCACCCCGCTCGACCCGTGGGGCAGCGTGCGCGCGGCGATGTGGCACCACAACGCGGCGTACCGGATGAGCGCGGGTGCGGCCTTCGCGGCGCACACCCGGGGCGGCTGGCGGGCGGTACACCAGGACGGGCACGGGGTGCTGGTCCCGGGTGCGCCGGCCACGTTCGCGGTGTGGGACACCCCGGCCGGGGTCACCGACCGCGGGCTGCCCGTCCTGCTGGCCCAGGACCCGGACGACCGGGGACCGGGCGACCCTACACCGTTGCCGGCCGCGCTGCGAACCGTCCTTCGTGGACAGACAATATTCAGCTCGATGGACCAGTGAGTTCGGAGGACCGGTGAAGCTCGACCTCGACCCGGCGCTCGTCGCGCGAGCGCGGGAGCTGGCGCGGCAGGCCGGGGCGCCGGTCGTGAACCTCGCGCGCAGCCACACCACGGTCGCGGTCGAGCGGGCCGTGCTACGGCTCGCGGGCGTCGCGGGTGCCGACCCCGACGGCATTCCGTGGGTCAACCGGCTCGTCGACGCGGTGGCCGCGCAGGTGGGCCTCGGCCACGGCGTCGCGCTGCCGGTGTGGTACGCGATGGCGACCGAGGGGATCGACGACCCGACGCTGCTGGCGCAGAAGGCGGCCGCCGGCTCGATCCGCTTCGCGCTGCCGGCCGGCCGCCGGGCCACCGCGGCCCGGACCGCGGCAGATCG